>JAKSPA010000240.1 GCA_024405235.1 Lentisphaeria bacterium | reverse complement strand
GGGCCTCGATGTGGTAAATCGCACGACGGCGCTGCGCGTCGTGGATTCAAGCACGACGCCTACGACGCCATCCATGCCAAGGACGGCCTGCCCTGCCTGTATGCCATCCGATGCCCCGCGATCCAGCACCACAGTTCCGAAGGCATCATCGCTTTCGCGACGTCCCGTCACCCCTGCAACAACCAGCGAAAACTCGTGCGGTTCCTTATAATACTTCAGCAGTCTCTGCAGCTGTTTGTTTTCGGCCTGAATAGCCGCATCGACCGCATCACGCGACGCCAAATCGGCCTTGGTCTTCGCCAATTCCGCAAGCAAGCCATCCCGCTCCTCCAGAGTCATGTCGGCAGGAAGTCCGCCAAGAACCTCCCGCGCGACACGCTGCGACATCGCGTTGAATTCAACCGATGGCTCGATGAAAACACGGCCGGTTCTAGTGATGCGCGCACGCGTTCCTGACGGAAGAAGAAAAAGCGCGCAAGCGAGAATCACGAAGGAAATAATTATCGGAAGGCGTGTCTTCATACAACAAATGGCGTATTATGAATAATCGTAGCATTTGCTGAAAAGTTCGCACAGTTCAGACAGCTTGGCTTCGGCGTTTTCACCATCGACCTGAACGGTCAGAACGTCGCCATGTTTCAGCGCAAGACCGACGACGGACAAAGGAGATGCTGTAATCTCGGCCTTTCTGCCATTGGCCGCAATCACATAGGCCTTTCCCTGGTAATTGCGAAGGCACGCAGTAATGTCGCCGCTCGGACGAAGATGAATCCCGCGCACGTTATTTACAACCACGATCTTTTCCACCATCTCAATTGCCCTCGTAACTCTCTTTTATCCACTTGGTCAGAACCTGCTGCGGCGCCTCGACATCCGCCGCCTCCAATTGGAACGACGTCTTTTCAGGATGCGCCTTAGCTATCAGTTTAAGACCATATTCGAAATCCTTGAACTGGCTCTCGCAATATCCTCTGACAGTCTTGTCCGCCTGCTGCGCAAGCGCAACCAACTTCAAAGCCGCCTCATGCGAGAATTCAAGTCCGAAACCAGTCTGTTCGCGGAAGCGCTCGGAGAACGCCGCGACTTCGCCGTATGCCAAACGCTCCGCTTCCTCGCGATTAGACGCAAGCAGTTTGTCAAGCGCCTCTTTGGGCTTGGACAGCATTTCCGACGTAAGCTTCAGTTCCGTTATGCCCGTGCCTGGAAGTTCGAATTTGAAATCACGGAAAAAACGCTCCAGCACGGTGAGCAGGCCACGGGCGCCCGTCTTCTCCTTTACCGCATCGGCGGCTATATGCTTCAACGCATCGCGTTCGGCGCTCAAGGCAATGTCGTAGCCTGCCATCGTCTCCACATACTGCTCCCAGACGCCGTTTTCAGCCGTCGTGAGGATTTTCTCCAACTCAGGCTCTCCCAATTCGTCAAGCGCAACGCGCACAGGAAAGCGTCCCACGAATTCAGGCTCGAAGCCATAATTCACCAAGTCGCTGGTCTGCACGTGTTTCAAGAGTGCAGCATCCTCTTCGACGCGTTCCTCGAAAACCTCAGCGCCCTCCGTTCCATGGAATCCTATCACAGTCGAACCTATGCGGCGTTTGACAATCGCGTCCAACTTGCTGAATGCTCCGGAGACGATGAAAAGGATGAATTTCGTGGAAATCGTCGTAGGCGGACGGCTTCCATGTCTCTGGTAGTTCATCATGGCCTGCATCTGTCCCATCATGTCATTCTGCGCGATGAGACGCACGTCCGAATCTTCCAGCAATTTCAGCAGATTCACTTGAACGCCTCTGCCCGAAACATCCTTGTGACCATCCGTGGCGCTGCTGGCAAGCTTATCGACTTCGTCAATATAGACGATTCCGAACTGCGCAAGTTTCGCATCGCCGTCGGCTGCCTTGACCAGATCGCGGATTATGTCCTCGACATCATAGCCGACATAGCCAGTCTCGGAGAATTTCGTGGCATCGGCTTTGACGAATGGCACGCCTATCAAGCGTGCGATACAACGCATGAGATAGGTCTTTCCGACGCCCGTCGGTCCCATCATAAGCACGTTGGCCTTTGCAAAATCCCTCTTGGCGTCTTCCGGAGCCTCCAGGCATCTGATGACATGGTCGTAGTGGTCGCGCACCGCCGTCGCAAGGACCTTCTTGGCCTCGCTCTGGCTAATGACGTAACGATCGAGATAATCGCGTATCTCGCGCGGCTTGAAGGAGAATTTCTTTATCAAATCCAATGGATCGATCTGCGATTCCTTTTCCTCTGCGGCGCCATACTGTTCGGCTTCGCCTGGATCCAACCGAATGGAGCCCAGCGGTATGCCGCCAAGCTTGTCCATGAGATCCTTCAGCAAATCCGCACCATGGCGAGGCGGTTCGTCTTTCTTCTGCTCGTCGGCGGAATTTCTCTCTTCTTTGTCGTCGATCATTTCTGAAAAATTTTATGTCTCCAAGTCCGTTTTTGGAACCATGCGAATTGTATTTCGCAAGCTCTCCGGAAGGAGCGATGCATCAAACATTATCTGGCGGGAGACCACGCAGGCAAAGAGACTTTCGCTCCCTTCGTCAGCGCGATTGCCGTATGGAACCAAGTATCCACGATATACAGATCCTGGTTGGTGCCAGACTTACGCGTGCAGACTAGATGGCGGCCGTCAGGAGCCCAACTTGGCGCTTCCCAATCGCCGGCAGCGTCAGTGACAACCTGCGGCTCTTCGCCCGGTTTCGACGGATCGAGAACGGCGATGACGTACTGACCGCCTTTGCGCGTGGCAAAGCATATTTTGTTCGAACGAGGCGACCAGTCGGGCGAGACGCATTCCGAAGCGCCTTTGGTCAGGCGAGTCGCATTGCCGCCCTGCCGCGGAACAAGATAGAGCTGCGGACGTCCCGTGCGATCCGACACAAAGCAGATCGACGCGCCGTCGGGACTGAAGGTCGGAGAGGATTCGACATTACGGTCGCGGCTGAGACGCTCTTTGGTTCTCTTCTCCAGATCAAGCACATACAGATCAACCTGCTTGTCAAGAGACAGCGGCAGCGCAAGGAACTTTCCATTCGGAGAAAGCGCCGCCGAAGAGTCTAGTCCCTGCGATTTCGAGACGATGGACTGGCGGTTGGTGGCCATGTCACCAAGAACAAACAGGAGGGAGTTGTC
>JAKSPA010000024.1 GCA_024405235.1 Lentisphaeria bacterium | reverse complement strand
AATTGAATTAATTCTGCATTCTGCATTCTGCATTCTGCATTAATTGAGAATTGAGCATTGAGAATTGAGAATTGAATTAATTCATCATTCTGCATTAATTGAGAATTGAGCATTGAGCATTGAGAATTGAAATGTCTATCTGGCAGCCAATTTTGCCATACAACGCCGTATGTTGCCGCTATAGTGAAATCGGCACGAAGGGACGGAATCGTGGAGATTTCGTGCGTCATTTGAACGAGGGGCTCAAGCGGCGTCTTGATGCGATATTCGGCGGTGTGCGTTTTGAAGAAGAGCGCGGCCGTGTTTATATGTATCCATCGCAGGAGCGTCTATTGACGGCTGAAGAGGTAGAAGCGCTTCGTCGCGAGATTCCCGCCTTGCCTGGCATCGCGTCGGTTTCGCCTGGATGGCGTTGCGGACGCAACGATCTGGCGGCGGTCGAAGATTATATCCGCAAGACATTTCCTGTTGTCTATGAAGCATTTGCGAAGGCGTTTCCGCTTGAGCAGCGCACTTACGCTATGCGCGTTAACCGCATCGACAAGAATTTTCCGCTGCGCTCTCAGGAGATGGAGATGCGTTTCGCGGATTGGATTTTGAGTGAACATCGCGATCTGAAACTGGACCTCAAGGCGCCGAAACTGCGCATAGGCGTGGATCTGCGGCCCGACGGCATTTTCATCGACTACGAGCGTATTCAGGGCGCGGGCGGTCTGCCTGCTGGCTCAGGCGGCCGTGCGCTGGCGCTGCTGTCCGGCGGCATTGATTCTCCTGTCGCGTGCTACGAAATGATACGTCGTGGCACATACGTCGATTTCGTGACATTCCACAGCAGTCCCTATACGCCTGAGGCGGGACTCACGAAGATCTGCGACCTTGCGCGCGTGCTGAACGGCTTCCAGAAGCGCGGACGTGTCGTGGCAGTCAATCTTCTGCCGCTGCAGAAGGCGATTCGCGACACCTGCGAAGAGAAGTTCCGCACGATTCACTACCGCCGCAACATGATGCGATTGGCGTCAGTAGTTGCAGAATTCTTTGAGGACGAAGCGCTTGTGACGGGCGACAATCTCGGACAGGTTGCCAGTCAGACTCTGACGAACATGCGCGTGATCGAAGACGCGTGTCCGATGATGATTCTCAGACCGCTGCTTGTCTATGACAAACTTGGCATCATAGATGTCGCGCAGAAGATCGGCACATTCGACATTTCGCAGATTCAAGTGCCTGATTCGTGCACGGTTTTTGCGCCTGTCGGACCAAGCACGCACGCCAATTTGGGCGCTGTCCGCGCGGACGAAGCGAAACTGGATCTGGCGCCGCTTCTGAAGCAGTGTCTGGAGCAGACCACCATCATGAGCACTCTGAACTACGCCGCGCATTCATTCACGGAACTGCTTGAGGCGCCGCTGCCGATGTGAATCTCATGGACCTCGGCACATCTGGACTTGAGGAGCTCGTGAAAAGCCTCAGGCAGCCCTCTTTTCGCGCAAAGCAGATTCTCGAGTGGCTCTTCGGGCGCTTCGCGAATTCCTATGACGAGATGACCAATCTGCCGTCGGCGCTCAAGAGTGCTCTGGCGGAGCAGGTGCGACCCTTCGCGCTGACTGTCATCGATTGCCTCAAGGATCCAGAGGACGGCACCATCAAGTGGCTCTCGGAACTCGAGGACGGAAATACCATCGAGACGGTGCTCATTCGCGTGCCAGGGCGGACGACCGTCTGCATCTCTACGCAGGTCGGCTGTCCCGTCCGTTGCGTTTTCTGCGCAAGTGGCCGCGGCGGTCTCGTCAGAAATCTCACTGCCGGCGAAATCATCGATCAGGTGATTCTCGCGTGCAGGGAGGTTGGCGACCGCGTGGACAACATCGTCGTGATGGGCATGGGCGAGCCGTTGCTCAATCTCGACGCGCTCGCTGCTGCGCTGGACGGCATTTCCGGCGAAGACACGCTTGGCTTCGGCGCGCGTCACATCACGATTTCCACAAGCGGAATCGTGCCTGGAATACGGCGACTCGCCGAAATGGGCCGCTCGTGGAATCTCGCGCTGTCGCTTCATGCGGTGAATGACGAAATGCGTGCGCAGATCATTCCGCCCGCGACGCGCTTCCCGCTGGAGGAAATCTTCAGCGCTTGCGAATACCATCGTACTTTGACGGGACGGATGCTGACGCTTGAGTACGCGCTCATAAAGGACAAGAACGACAGCCGAGAGACTCTTGAGGCGCTGTCGGCCATCGCGCATCGTCTGCGCGCGAAGGTGAATCTGATTCCATGCAATCCGAATGCGAGCCGCCTGACGGCGCCCACTATGCGCCGCTGCTACGAGGCGGTGGATTTTCTGACCGATCTAGGCGTTCAGGCGACTCTGCGCCATTCGCATGGGCAGGGCATTCTGGCCGCCTGCGGCCAGTTGAGGCAGAAGGCTGAGGCGCTTTCTGGCCGCGCTGAAAATTAAATTGACGAAGATTGAAACATAGGAGAATTCATGATGAAAAAGTTTTTAGCGGCGATTTTCAGTTTTTTGTTTGTAATGAGTTACGCAAATGGCCAGGAGGCAAAGAAAGAGATGAGTGAAAAAGAGGCGAATCCCGTGATTCGCATTATGACCAGCAAGGGCGACATGAAAGTTGAACTGTTCGAAGACGAGTGCCCGAACACAACGGCGAACATCATCGAACTGGCCGAGGCTGGATTCTATGTCGGACACGCTTTCCATCGCGTTATTCCGGACTTCATGGCCCAGGGCGGCTGCCCGAATTCAAAGGACGGCTCTTACGGCATGCCAGGCACAGGCGATCCTGGTTATCGTTTCGCCGATGAGTTCAACAAGAATCTCAAGCACACTGGCCGTGGAATTCTTTCAATGGCCAACAGCGGACCGAACACCAACGGCAGCCAGTTCTTCATCACTTTCACGGCAACTCCGTGGCTTGATGGACACCACACCGTATTCGGAAAGGTCATCGAGGGCATCGAGGTCCTGGATGCCATCGAAAAGGTTGGTTCCGAGAACGGCAACTGCAGGGAGAAGGTTTACTTCAACATCGAAGTGGTTTCCAAGAGAAACCATGAGTACAAGGTAAAGAAGCTGTAGAGCTACGCTTCTCTACTAGGCTCCGCTGCGCCGCTTGGATAGTGCGGCGGAGCTTGCTTCATTGAAAAAAGCGCGGTGCCATAAGTTCTTCCGTCGTCAATTGATGAACTACGCAAAGAAACATTCCATACTACTGCCAATCTGCGCGTTGTGCGTGGCGGTGCTGATGTCCTGCCGTTCGCTTACGCCCCCTCCGGGCTTTGTCTCGCAGGGTAGCGGCACGGCAGGGCGGATTGAATTTCCGTCAAGCGTATCGCTGGAAGCGCAGTATGGCCTTCTTTCGTGGTATGTGGACCGCTATGGCGAAAATGCGCGTCGTCAGGCGGGCGGTGCCTACGGCGTGGCATTGAACGCGCGAAGCGAGCGTGGCGCTCTGCTATGCGGCATTGCGTCGCAAGGGCTGGTGTCTCGCTATCCTGAATTCGCGTATGTTCCTCCGACGGGTGGCGTGGCGTTTCTTTACGAATCACTTGGCGGCCGAGAAGATTTCGAGGCCATGTCCTCCATGTTGAAGGATTGCTCGGAGACTCTGCTCTCTCCAAAGACCGTGCCGCTGCCAGTGAACGAGTGCGAAGAAATTCTGCGCGGTTCTTCGAATCCACTTGACGCGGAATCGTTTACTGCATGGGCGAATACCCACGCGGAGATGTCTCTTGACGTATCCGACAACAGAAATCTGCGTCGTCTGAACGAATGTCTTGCGGCGCTTGAATGCAAGGAGCGTATATTGCAGACGATGGAAGCCGCGCGTGACGCATACGCTTCCGCTGACTGGCGCCGTGCAATCGAGACTCTTGAGACGCTTTCGGCTGAATTGCGTCCAAGCGAAGATTTGAGTGCGATCGGCGATTTTGAAACGCTTCCAGCGTTGCGGAAGATGAATTCCACTGTGGCTGAAGACAGTGTCGCGTCGGTGCTGAATCTTTGGAAAGACGGCGCCATGAGCGAAGAGGCTCTGAGCGCATTCGAGGCGAGGCTTTCGGAAGATATTTTGGCATGGGAGGCGGATGACGTGCGTTTCCGCAAATTCCTGTCTGGCGTAGGTGGCGACCGTATTCGCGCAGCAGTATACAAGGCGCTCACGCGCCGTCGTGAAATTCTTCAGGAAAATTTCAATGGCGAAATGGCCGCACGGAACTATCTCGGCGGAATTCGCAAGTTCCGTGCGCTTCTGGATGGCGTGCGCAACGGCGGTTCAGAATGGCAGTGCTATCTGCACTATGGTCACGGAGACACGCTTGCGGGAGTGCTTGGCGTCTATGTGAATGATTTGCTGGAGGCAGGACGCGGCTTCTATCTCCAGTGCCAGAAGGATGCCGCGGAGATTACCAATCGTCCTGCGATTGTGAAGATTCTTGGAGTGATTCTAACCGAACTTTGCGGAGAGGAGCCAGAACTTTCCGTTACGCGCGTGGCGGCAGCCGATGCGAAACTTGCCTCCAGACCGCCGCTGCTTCTTGTGCGCACAAGTGATTTTAAAGATGTTGATGGCCAGAAGGTAAGGACGTTGAGGGACGATTTGGAATCGGCGTTCTATTCCATCTCCTCCGAGATGGACGCGCGGAATCTATTGGCCATAGCCGACGAAGGCGAGCCTGCCGAGTGCATTCTTGAGGACTGCGAAGTGCTTGATTTCTCCACAGGCGAACTTGAAGTCACCACGCTGCCGACGTGGCACAGATGGTTCGACGCGCCCGAAATGGAGACCAGCGGCAATTGCAGCTTCGTCCAGCGCGAGATGGAGGAGTCCGTGACCATCCAGACATTCAGGCGTTCGGGACACATGCGCATGGTTGGAATCCTTCGGGCGTGGGGCAGCGAACACGGCGTGGAGACAAATTGCTTCCGCACGCACGAAGCCGTGCAGGAGAGCGTCTCCGAAACGCATGTGCGCGGCGAATTCCACTGCGAAGACGAACGTGAACTCAAGGAGGCTGGCGCACCGTTGGAACTGCGTCGCGACCGCGTGTGGTCGGATGGCGAAGTGCTGGATTTCACGCGCCGCGCCGGAATTCGCGATTTCGCCTCTCAGATCGCCGCCGCGATGCTGAAGGCCGCCTGCGAACGCCAAAGTCAGGCAGGCGAGAGGCCCTTGGATTTCATTGAATTCCAAGGCGAATTGGCTGCCTCACTGCAGAAAATGAATCTCTCAGACGAGTCAGATCCTTTTGCCAACGAGTCAAGAGAGCAGTTGAAAAAGCTTCAGCTGCGCCTGCCGACGATGCTGGCCAATTGTCTTTCCGAATAATTCATAACACAGCAAACAAAATCCACACCTAAAATGTCCACAGTTTTTCCATTCAAGGCTTATCTGCCTGCCGGCGATAACGCAGCAAAGGTCGCTTCTCTTCCATACGATGTCATGACTCGTCAGGAGGCACGGCAGGTCGTCGAAGGCAAGCCTCTCAGTTTCCTGCGCGTCACACTCGCCGATCTCGAACTCCCTGACGAAATTTCGTCATACGACGAACGCGTCTATGCGCAGGCGGCTGCGAATTTCAGAAAGCTGTGCGAAAGCGTTCTTGTGCAGGATGATGCCGCTTCCTATTACATCTATTCTCTAGTGATGGATGGACGCCGCCAGACTGGAATCGTCGGCTGCGCATCGGTTCCCGAATACAAGAGCGGCATCGTCCGTCGCCATGAATTCACCCGCAAGGAGAAGGAAGACGACCGCACGAATCACATCATCTCCACCGGCGCGCAGACGGGGCCTGTCTTCTTGGCATATCGCGACAACGCGGCGATCAATGAAATCGTTGCGCAGGTGATGGCGCAGGAAGCGCCGCTCTTCGATTTCGTGGCGGACGACGGCATCGGTCACACTGGCTGGCGCATTCCTGCCGATCTTACCGCACGCGTCGCGGACGCCTTTGACAAGCAGGTCCCGATTCTCTACATCGCGGACGGACACCACCGTGCGGCGGCTGCGGCCCGCACATGCGATGCGAAGAACGGCGCGGGCGAATCAGCTCGCACGATGGCCGTCATCTTCCCTGCCAGCCAGTTGAAGATTCTTGCATACAACCGCGTGGTGAAGGATCTGAAGGGCATGACCGCCGAAGAGTTTTTGGCGAAACTCGCCACTGTCGGCACTGTCTCCGAGAATGCTCCTGCGGTTCCGAAGGCTGCTGGCGAAGTCAGCATCTACATGGGCGGCAAGTGGTACGGACTCTCGTTCAACGAGCGTCATCCAGAAGATCCAATCGAGAATCTTGATGTCAGTCTTCTGCAGAAGCAGGTTCTGGAACCCATGCTTGGCATTCAGGATCCAAGACGCGATCAGCGCATCGATTTCGTCGGCGGCATTCGCGGCACGGCGGAGCTTGAGAAGCGCGTCAATGCAGGCGAGGCGGTTGCCTTCTCCATGTATCCGACATCGCTTGAGCAGCTTATGCGCGTCGCTGACGCGAACGGCATCATGCCGCCGAAATCCACGTGGTTCGAGCCTAAGCTCCGCGATGGTCTATTCACGCATCTGATCTAATTCACGAAGCGCATGCGAGTGCGCGCGGGGACTTTCTCCACGCGCACATAGTCACTTTTTGTTCAGAAAATTCACCACATAAACTCTCTGGAGCAATCAATGCAAATTCGCGACGACGGCCAAATCTATCTTGAAGGGGTTTCCGTGGAGGAACTCGCTTCCACCTACGGAACCCCCCTCTACGTCTATGAGGAGAATCGCATCCGCGAGAACTATCGCCGTGCGCTTTCCGCATTCCGCAAATACTATCCCGACACGCGTTTCTTCTACGCGATCAAGGCGAACAACAATCTCGCGGTAGCGAACATCCTCCGTCAGGAAGGCGCGGGAATCGATGCGGCCAGCGTCAACGAAATCCTTTTGGCCAAGGAACTCGGCCTCGGCGGCGAAGATGTGATGTTCTCTGGAAATTTCCTTTCCGACGACGACATTCGCCAGGGACTGGAATCAGGCGTCATCTTCAATCTCGATGATCCCGTGCTTCTGCCGCGCGTGCTCAAATACGGCACGCCCGAACTGCTCTCCTTCCGCGTGAATCCAGGCTATGGTCAGTGCGACATCGGAGCGTTCGTCTGCAATGCGGGGCCGGAGGCCAAATTCGGCGTCCATCCCGATCAAGTGCTCGGCGCATACAAAGCGGCGAAGGAAGCGGGCGTGAAGCGTTTCGGCGCTCACATGATGCCTGGTTCGTCCATTCGCGATCCCGAATATTTCGGCTATGTCACAGGACTCATCATGGATCTCATCGGCAAGACGAGCCGTGAATTGGGAATCGATTTCGAGTTCATCGATCTCGGCGGCGGTCTTGGAATTCCATACAAGCACGAAAACCACGTGCTTGACATCGATGCCGCAGCCGCGAAGATGGCTGGCGTCTTCAAGCAGAAGATCGCCGAATACGGTCTCAAGCCGCCGCGACTCATGATGGAACCCGCGCGCTATTTCGTCGGCGATGCAGGATACATCATCGGACGCGTCCACACCGTCAAGAACTCCTACAAGCGCATCATCGGCACCGACATCGGCATGAATGTTCTGGCGCGTCCCGCACTTTACGGCGCGTACCACCACATCTACGTCAACCGCCGTGAAGCCGAAGAACGCATGCCGCTCAATCTCTGCGGACAGCTCTGCGAGAACACCGACCTGTGGGTAAAGGACCGTCCGCTGCCGAAGGGCACCACGGAGGGCGATCTGGTGGTTGTGGAGAACGCAGGCGCATACGGTTTCGGCATGTCCTATCAGTACAATGGACGTCTGAAGCCTGCCGAGGCGCTCGTCAATGGTTCGAAGCACTATCTCGTCCGCCGTGCAGAGACCTACCAGGACCTTGTGGCGCTGGTGAACGTTCCTGAATATCTGAAGAAATAGCGTGGCGGAAGAATCCGGAGGCTCTGGAAATCCAGTGTCTCCGTTTTTTTCATTTCAGCCGTTTGCGGGCTTTGAAGGCGGAAGGGATTATCGTCTTGATGCGTTTGTAAACTTCCTTGCCCGCAAGCGCGATTCCAATAAAAAGCATGCACCACGAAAGTATGTATATGACTGTGGCGCAGATGTATGGCCAATGTTTTCCTGTCGAGTGGGCGATTCCTATGCATATGATCGAGCCGCCCCAGCCCAGAGGGACATTCAGCAGAATAAACAGCATCCCAACGAGCGGCCAGCCCTTCAGCCCAAGGCGTTTGAAGCGCCTGGCGGCATGCAGCATCGCGGCGCAGTAGGAGATTTTAGTCCGTCTAGGCATGCTCCGCACCATCGTTGCATAGATTAGCCACGCCGTATATGCAGCCTAGCAGCGCAGGCACGGCGGTTTCGACGCGCAGAACGCATCGTCCCAAAGTGACAGGAATGGCGCCTGCCTTCAACAGCGCCTCTTCTTCCTGCGGAGCGAATCCGCCTTCAGGGCCAACCCACACGCGGGCGATTGAATTCGCCGTCTGCGGCGTCAGTCTTTGAAACGCCGTTGCTTCGGCTGCCGGCGACGCGCCGAACAAGCCTGCTTCGCCGCTGGAGGATTCCAGCGCTTTTGAAAATTCCATTGGCGGAAGCAGAAGCGGCAGGAATGGATTCGACGATTGTTTCATCGCTGCGACAAGCGTCTCCTGCCATGAGTCCGATGCGTCTTCTGGTCGCGCCACGCCGTATTCGCAGAGAATCGGCTGGATGGCCGAAATGCCAAGTTCGACCGCCGCCTTGAGGACGAGATCGAAGGCCTTCCCGCGCGGCGGCGCCACGCACAGCGTCAATGGATGCGCAGGCGGTGCGATTTCACGCAGCGACAGAATGCGGCAGGGCGCTTCCTTCGGGCGGCGGCTGTCGCCCAAATCCATGATTTCCGCATCGGCGATTATGCCGCGTCCGTTCATCAGCTGAAGGCGGTCGCCTTTGCCTAGCCGTAGCACGCGCAAGGCGTGGTTCGCTTCGGCTGGCGGCAGAAGAAGCGTTTCGCTGGAGGCGGTCAAATCTGGCGTGTGGAATCTGCGTATCTGCATTCTTGCTATTAGGGGAAAATTTGAAAATCGCGAATGGACGTTCGGAGAATCGAAGACGCACGATTCTCCTGCATGCGGAAGCGAAGAGGGATTGCCGCCGCTCTTCGCTTCGGTGAAGATGAATTTGCCTAGAATACGTCGTCTGGTTGGATTGAATCGCCAGGCGGCTGGTTGTCCGTCGGTGGTGCTGTCAATGGCGCAACTGGAGCGGGCGGTACGTTCGAAGCGGGCGCGATGTTCTGGAACGCGCGCTCGACCGACGGCTCTATTTCTTCGCGGGGACCTTGCTGCGGCGCTCTGTTGTCAAGGAACTTTATCGAGGACGCGATTAGTTCGACGACAAAATGCGGGACGTTGTTCCTGTCGTTCCATGTACGCGTGCGAAAGCGCCCCTCCACGTATGCCGTGGAGCCTTTGCGCAGGTACGTGTTGCATTGATCTGCGTCCCTGCTGCTCGTAATGACGTCCACGAATTCGGTCTCCTCCTTTTGCGAACCGTCGGCCGCGACGTATTTCCAATTGACGGCCAGTCCGAAGGAGCAGAAGCGGTTGCCAGAACGCGAGGTGTTCAGCACAGGGTCGCGGGTCAGACGACCAATCAGAATCATCTTGTTCAAGTTTGCCATGTCTTTAAGATAATGTGGATGTGTTTGAATCGATGCGTTTTTCAGAAGAAAAATTCATCTTTTCTTCTTGTTATACGCATTTGGCGGACGGAAAATTTCTTTGAAAAATGATTATCTATTTGCATTTTATTGCAAAAAATGCCATTTCGAGTAGAAAATTGTTCTGTGGTATTATGACTTTAATGAATGTCATCTGATATTAAAATAAACTAAAAATGAAAAATATCAAATTTCTTTATGAAAATAACTTGCATATTTTGAAAAGTGGCATATTTTATATGCGAATTACGGAATTCGCATGTCAGACAGGCCAGTAGTCGTGGCATCGCCGTGATTCCTGTGCGATTTTAAAGATGTTTACTGGCGCATGGAGGAAACAAAATGAAAAAATGGCAGGGAATGCTTTTGGCCATGGTGCTGATGTGCTCCTTCTTCTCTGGACCGATTTTTGCGGCAGAGACAGAGACTGCAGCGACGGCAAAGAAGGTAGAGGAAGTGGAGGTCCTCACGGTGAAGCAGCTTCGCGGCAAGTTGCTTTACAAGCGCAACCAGATTCGGAAGTACGAGCGTGCGGCCATCGCGGCGGATGCTGAACTCGCCGGCAAGATTATCGAGCTCGAGCGTAGTATTCAGGCGCTTTACGTTGCGGCCGAACCGAAATTGGACCCGCTTTATGCAGCCGAAAAGAGTCTTCTGCAGCAGATTGAAGACGCGTCGCTGAAGAAGTGACATCGTGAAACGAAAAAGCCGTGCCTTTTTCGGAAATTCGCCCTGGCGGACGGAAACCGGAATCGGCACGGCTTTTTTGTTTGGATTTGGCGGAATTCTATGGAGAAGGGCGAAAAAGAGCGATTGCGTTGATTCGCCGCTTCAGGCAGATTCCATCGTTGTTCTAGTAGATGAAGAGCATTTCGCGATATTTCGGCAGAGGCCAGTTCGCATTGTCGATGATGATTTCAAGTGCATCGACTGCCGTGCGGATGCTTTTTAGCGCAGCCAGAATTTCTTTGGGCGTCTGCGAATCAAGTGCGTTCTCGAGTTCGTTGATGGCGCCATCCAGCGCTTCCAGTTTGTCAGCGAGCTCTCTTGCGGCTTTTTTGACTGAAGCGCATGTGGCGGGCGTGGCCGAAAGGGCGATATGTTCCTTCTGCGCAACAGGACGGACCATGTTGACGGCGATTTCGTGTGCGATTCCAGCCTCGATGAGCAGTTTCCGCTTATATTCGTCCTGGAAGACTTCGAAGCGGCTCATCATTTCCGTTGCGTTGAGCACGTGGTATTTGGCGAAGAGCGCCTGGTTTTCCGGAAGCGTCAGCGGCGCGATTGCTTCCAGCGTGGAGGGGAGGTTTGGCAGGCCTCGCTTGCGGGATTCGTCAAGCCACTTGGCGTTGTATCCGTCTCCGTTGAAGAGGATTCGTTTGTGTGCGGAAATCTCGCTCTTGAGCAGATTCTGGAGCGTGTCGTTGAATTTGGCTTCGCCGCATTTTTCCAATTTTTCGGCGATGTAGTCTATGGATTCAGCGACGATTGTGTTGATGACGGTGTTGACTCCCGCGCAGGATTGGCTGGAGCCTGGCGCGCGGAATTCGAATTTATTGCCAGTGAATGCGAACGGACTCGTGCGGTTTCTGTCGGTGGTGTCCGCCTGCAGTGTAGGCAGCGAATCCACGCCTATGCGTAGCGCATGGCTTGAGGCCGCGCATTTCCGTCCCGCTCCCTTGACGATTTGTTCAATGACCTGCGTGAGCTGATCGCCGAGGAAGATGGAAATCACTGCGGGCGGCGCTTCGTTGGCACCCAGTCTGCAGTCGTTTCCGATGCCGTTCGTGGTCATTCTGAGCATATCGCTATGGAGATCGACGGCGCGAATGATGGCAGTGAGAATGGAGAGGAAGATGGCGTTTTCCTGCGGATTGCTGCCTGGATCCAGAAGATTCTTGTCGCCGTAGCACACGGACCAGTTGTTGTGTTTGCCGGAGCCGTTGATTCCAGCGAAGGGCTTCTCATGGAGGAGGCATACGAGTCCATGGCGGTTTGCGACGGTGCGCAGGACTTCCATGACAAGCATATTGTGATCGACTGCGAGATTGAGCTCTTCGTAGATCGGTGCAAGTTCAAATTGCGCAGGAGCCACTTCGTTGTGTCTTGTCTTGGCAGGAATGCCGAGTTTCCAGAGTTCTATTTCGACTTCCGTCATGAAGGCGAGAATTCTGGGCGGGATGCTTCCGAAATAGTGGTCTTCCAGTTGCTGGTGCTTCGCGGGCGGCGCTCCGAAGAGCGTCCTGCCAGTTTGAATCAGATCGGGGCGTGCGAGGAAGAATTTCTTATCGATGAGAAAGTATTCCTGTTCTGCGCCAAGTGTGACTTTCACTGGCGCGGCAGGCAGCCCGAAGGCTTTCATCAGGCGCATGACTGCCGCCTTGAGCGCCTGAGTGGAGCGCAGCAGCGGCGTCTTCTTGTCCAGCACTTCACCGTGATACGAACAGAAGACAGTCGGAATGCATAGGGTTGCGCCGTTGGAGTGCCGTTTGATGAATGCGGGACTCGTTGGATCCCATGCCGTGTATCCGCGCGCTTCGAAAGTGCTTCGGAGGCCTCCTGACGGGAAGCTTGATGCGTCAGGCTCGCCGATGGTGAGCATCTTTCCCGAAAATGCG
>JAKSPA010000239.1 GCA_024405235.1 Lentisphaeria bacterium | reverse complement strand
ATATTGCGCCCCCTCCGGGGGCTTCGCCGCTTCGCGGCTGTACAATTCTCAATTCGTAATTCTCAATTCTCAATTAATGATGAATTTTAAATTGAGAAATACGAATTGAGAATTATGAATTGAATTAATTCTGCATTCTGCATTCTGGATTCTGCATTAATTGAGAATTGAATTGAGAATTGGTGAATTCAGCAATCCAATGCTGTGTTCATTCCAATGGGAAGTGAGGAAATGCAGAATTGGTTGTCAGGAAGTTCCGCAGGGTTATCCGCAAGGCAGGCGATGCGAATCGAGGGGGGGACGAGAATTTTTCCCGTGATTTCCTGATTGTAGAAGAGTTTTCTGCAGGCGGCATCGACGGCAGTCAGTCCCATGGAAAAAGGATTTTCGTCGATACCGAATTGAATGTATCCTTTGTTGAGTCCTTTGTTGACAGGATCTGATGTTCCTGTGGCGACGATTTTTTATTTTTCCGAGTAGTTTATTATCTGCGAGATAGTCAAGAACGCCCTGGATGTTTTCGGTTCCGACGTAGAGCAGTGCGATATTGGGATTGTTTTCGAAGAGTTTGCGTGTTTCACCGTAGGCGTGTTCTGGAATATCAAGGGATTCTGCGTAGCCGGCGAAAGTGATTCTGGCGTGTTCGAGCATCATTTTGAAGCCCTTTATCTTGTTCCTGTGGTCTTCCTGGTCAGTGGTTCCGATGATAAGTCCTGCTGAGACCTTCTTCTTTTCAGCCAGCAGAATCGCAGCAAGATTTCCTGCGATTTCGCCGCATTTCAGGCTGTGCTGTCTGACATTGCAGATTCTTTCCGATTGGGTGGATTCATTGCCGCCGAGGAAAATGACAGGTTTTTCGATGAGCGAGAGTTCAGCCTGGAGTGCCTTTTGTTCTTCAAGAGTATAGGAACCAGGGCAGATTGCCAGGGCGTCAGAATCCGATTGTGCGCATTTGATGGCCTTCAAGCAGGCGTCAGGATTAGTGAAGTCGTTGAATACGAAAGTATGAACGGATATATTGAAATCCCTCAGCGTGTTTGTCCTGTGGATTGCGCCGTTGAGCATAGGCTGGTGGTAACTGGGCCATGCGTGTGGATATATCCATGCAATGCGAAGATGCCGACGTGCCATTGAAGACGCGGCGATATTCGGCGCGTATCCCAACTGCGCAGCCAGTGAAAGGACCTTTGCACGCATTTCCTCACTGATCTTCGGCTTGTTGTGCAGTGCCTTGCTGACGGTGCAGACGGAGGTCCCAAGGCGGGAGGCTAGTTCCTTGATTGATATGCGGCTATGGTTTGGTTGCGAGGGCTTGGACACTTGAAGAGGCTCCTAAAACCGGTGGTTTGCAGTGATTGCATCTAAGCTGAATCGGTGAAGTTTCCGCATGCTCTTGCGCAACTCATTGCATGACATTCTGTTGTGAAAATGCTCGATGTACGGCCGTCACGCCTTCGCTTTTTCACAGCAGATTTCCAGGCAGGCAATGGCACGATGGCATCGCGCCAACTTCACGGAATCAGTTTTAACATAGTGCACCGAAATGCATTTCACGCGCATGAATGCAAAGAAAAAAGGGCTTTGTATCGGAAATTCGCGATTGTTACGGAGAATCTCATGTCTTTTTAGTTTGTTCCATGCCTTAGGCGCCGGCTGCCAAATTATATACCCGAATCCGTGATTCACGGATTCAGGTAGACGACAATGTCGCCACGGATTCACGCTCCACCAGAAGCGGCACAATTTTTTCCTGCAGGAACTTCTTTCCACGCTCCTGCTTGAATGCTCTTGGCACCGCCATGATCAATTTTTCGGCAATCACCGCCGTCGGATATCGGCAGGAGGTCAACGGCGGCTCAAGAAGATCGCAACCGTATGTATCGTCAAAGCTGACTATGCTGAAATCCTTTGGAATGGAAATTCCATGGGAACGCGCAATGTCATAGAGTTGCATTGACATCGAGCGGCGCAGACACAGCAATGCGGTCGCCTCTTGTCCAAGGATGTATTTATAGAAATGCAGTTCGGAAACATCGTAGAAGTACGTCTGGCATGGTATCCACATTCGCTGGAGGTGTATGTCGCGCTCGGCCAGATAATCCTGTGCGCCAAGAAAACGCTCCTCGAATTCTGTATAATCGGCAGTTTGAAGAACCGACGCTATCTTCCTATGACCATGGGAATAGAGACATTCCGCCATCATGCGGCCCGCCTGGTAGTTGTCAGGCATGATCCAGTTGCCATATCTGCTCTTGAAATTCACCGCAAAGATGTTTCGGCATCGCTGGCTGATCGCCTTGAACTGCCCATCGGCAAGAAACAGCCCGAAGACTATCACGATGTCGTCCTCTAATATTCGGTCCTTCAGGCTGAAATCCTGACCTTTCGTTACTATCAGCTTCAATGTGAACAAATCAGATAGACGAGAGATGATGCTCTCCATTATTGAGTTGTAGATGACATTCACATAGCCGTCCTCATTCGTCAGAAGAACCACACGCCCAGACGAATTACTGGCTTCCAAATGCTGCCACGCCTCCGATGAAACGAATACCGATCGGCCGCGACGCTCCAACAGCCCCTCCTTGATCATTTCATCCAGGTTCTTGTGGATGGTGGGACGGCTGAAGCCATATTTTACACAAAGTCCACGCTCCGACGGCAATTTCTCGCCAGGGGAATAGTTTCCACGCCGTATTTCGGACTGCATTATGGAAATGAATGTATTCACTCGCTGGATTTGATTGCTTTTCTCTGACATCTTCGTTTTCCCTTTCTTTATCCTATCGCTATGTTCCCCAAGAAGGTAGGCATTAAAATGACACAAAGGACAGAAATGACTTAAAGGACATGAGATTCACTACGGGAACCAAAAATTTCGCAGGACAGTTAAGTACCCTCTTGTGGAACATGGCGTATCCTATATATACCCTGAATCCGTTGCGGATTCAAGTGTACGTTAATGCGTGATTGCTTTCTTTGACATGATTGCTTTCATTTTATCTAAATTTTCGGCAATGTGCGAAATCCTGTGACGTGTGCTGTGCGTAGAATCCCGCCTCCACTCTCCTATCGCATACTTGTGAATCACGTCGGAAAGTTATAAGCGCTTATAACTTTTGTTCACTTTTGATGATTTTCGAGGGAGAGCCAAAAAAGATGCCTTGCAGTTCTCAGGGGACCA
>JAKSPA010000238.1 GCA_024405235.1 Lentisphaeria bacterium | reverse complement strand
CCAGTTGATTCGATTTTCTTGATTACGCCTGCCATGTCTTCAGGAGCAAGGAACTGGCCCTTCTTGACGTTGACGGGTTTGCCTGTGCGTCCTGCCGCGAGCAGGAGGTCGGTCTGTCTGGAAAGGAACGCTGGAATCTGCAGCATGTCGACGACTTGCGCCACGCGCGCGCACTGTTCCGGTTCGTGGACGTCCGTGATCACGGGCAGGCCGAATTTGTCTTTGATTTCCTGCAGGATTGCAAGGCCGCCTTCTTCGCCAGGCCCTCTGAAAGATGTGATGCTGGTGCGGTTCGCCTTGTCGAAGGATGCCTTGAAAACGTAGTTCAAGCCAAGACTGTCGCAGACTTCCTTTGCCGTTCCTGCGATTTCCTGACAGATTGCAGAGGATTCCGCAACGCATGGACCAGCCAGTACGAGAAGCGGTTTGCCAGGGCCGACAGGAAGGCCTGGAAGGATTTCGAATGATTTGAGTGACATTTTTTTATTTATTGTTCGGGCTCAGAATGAATCGTGGGAGCCGTCGAGTTTATTTTTCAAGGGATTCAAGGAGTGCTTCAACACGTGCGATGTCTTCCGGAACATCGACATCGGCACTGCGTTCGCGTGTGGTAAGCACGTAGATCTTTCCGCCGTTTTCCAATGCGCGGAGTTGTTCAAGCTTCTCGCAGGCTTCCAAGAGGCCAGTCGGCCAGGAGACGAATTTCGCAAGAAATTCTCTTCGGTATGCATAAAGGCCCCAATGGAGAAGTGGCTGGACGGGAGTGCCGCCAGTGCGTTGGAACGGAATCGGAGCGCGTGAGAAATATAATGCAAGATTGCGGTTGTCTAGAACGACTTTGACGGCATTTGGATCCTGCGGATCGCGCCCTGCAACATCGAAAGGAACGGCGACGGTGCCCATGTCGGCGCCTGATTGAGTCATTTGCATGACAAGCTCATGAAGGACGTTGGCGGGAATAAGCGGTTCGTCGCCTTGTACATTGACGATGAGATCGGCGTCGATGCCCTGTATCGCCTCCCAGATTCGGTCGCTTCCGGAACGGCATTCAGGGCTTGTCATGACGGCGTCACCGCCGAACGCTTTTACTGCATCGAAGATTCTTTGGTCGTCGGTTGCCACGATCACTTTGCTGAAATCGGCGCATTTGCTTGTGGATTCGTATGTCCACTGGATCATAGGCTTGCCTGCGATCAGAGCAAGGGGCTTGCCTGGAAAGCGTGTGCTGCCGTAACGTGCAGGAATCACTGCGACTGTCTTTGGAGTGTTCATGATGTGTTGAAGATAGTGTTTTAGTGTGTTGTGAACAAGAATCGCAATAAGCAGATGCCAGGAGTTCCGGAAGGAATTCAACGTTTCCAGCGCATCTTCGTCATCAGGAGTGCATGTGTGCAGCGCGACGGCAAGATAGAGCATCTTCAGCCGCAGTTCCTCCGTGCAGTCCTCCGTGTCCAGCGCTTCGAAAAGCGCCGTTCGAGGCGGCGCAGCTGCCATGAGCGAATGTAGGAGTCGTCTGATGGACGTTGCCGCGCTTCTGTCCGGCCACCGCTGGAAGAATCGTGCGATGCAACGCAGGATCGGCAGCGGAAGCTCGGCGGGAATCGTCCGCAATTTGCTTTGAAGAATTGTTGAGTTGCCGCCAATGACGGAAAGCGCTTCTACAAGAATGCAGAAATCCCTTGGCGAATTGGTGATGTCGCAATTCTGGATTGCGCGTGTTATCGCTTCGCGTCCTGATGAATCCCCTAGAAATGCCAGAACAAGTGCAGTGTCGAGATTGCCATCCTCCTCGAATTGCGCCTGGAGAATCCTTCGCGTCCGGTCGGGACGATGGAAAATGGCTGCGAGTCTGGATGCGTCTGTAGAGGCAATGCTGTCGTTGTGATCGAGAATTTCTTCTGGAAGCAAGCCGTCCTTGACGAGAGATTGCTGAAGAGATCTGATTGGTATCTTCCTCAGCGGGAGGCCTGTGGATATGGCGAGGACGGCCGCATGTGCTGCTGCATGTCCTTCCATGCGAAGAAGTTCGCTGCTTTGGCAGACATGCAGGACGTCTTTGTGTGCGGAAATCGCGCAGCCGAGCACTATGATGCCATCGAGTCTGACTGGAAGCAATGCGCGGAAGGGAATCCATGTGCGCGTTGGTCTGCCGCAAAGTCCCGAAAGCCAAAGGAGCGGATGGCAGGCCTGCTCTTCGGACGGGAAGCATCCCTCCGTCTGCGCAATCGTGTCCGAATAGGTTTTATGCAGGATCAGATCCTGCGGCATGATTGTAACATCGCCGATGATTCGCGGCCTTATGCGAACCTCTCCCGAAAATCTGTCGCAGAAGTTGTGTTTCTGACGAATATGTGCAATGACAAGCGCGCGCGTCGAGTCAAACGTATCGTTTTCCGCATATAGAAGGCCGTCGGGATTGCCGAATGGGTTGGAGGGCATTCGCGGCGCGACTATGGTTCCGGGCACGACTGGTTCTGCGGCCTGCGGATCTTTCATAGGCGCTCCCGCCGCCGCCGCCACGATGCCGTATCCAGTTGCGTCAATGATGATTTTTGCGCGAACGACGCATGCTTCTCCCGTGGCGGTTCCGATTAGCGCGCCGACGGCGCTTTTCCCACGCATCAAAACGCCTTCTATTGTGCAGTGATGCCAGATTCTAATGCCCTTTGCGACGAGTTCACGCAACGGCGCCTGAATCTGCGCGCCTCCTTCCACGAGCAGGACACGCAGACCTGCGGCGCTTGCCGTGCAGGCGGCGGCTGTCCCTGCAATTCCAGCGCCGATGATCAACACGTCGGTCTCCTGGTCGGAAGAAGAAGGCAATGCTTCCAAAGGAAATAGCGTCTGCTTGAAGACGCCTGGTCTTGGATAGCGGCAATGCCAAAGCAGTTCCTCGCCGTCGTGCAAAGTGGAGCGTCTGCAGTCGACTGTCAGAAAAGCACTGGCGAATTGGACGGCTGGAAGCGTGTATTGCAGCAGCGCTGGAATGTCCGGCGAGTCGGCGCGGAAGAGCGGCATATCGGCCGAATGTCTTATGTTCTCCCATGGGCTGGGGTCCGTAAAGTGCAGCGTGCACCAGTTGGCGCCGTAGCAGAAGCCGTTTCCGGAAGCTTCCGCGCGCAAATTCGTCTCCGCGTCCAGTTTTTCCGAAATGTCGTTTTGACGGAGCTTGAAGGATTTGCGGCATGTGCAAAGTGGCGCCGCACTG
>JAKSPA010000237.1 GCA_024405235.1 Lentisphaeria bacterium | reverse complement strand
TTTCCGCTGATGATGGAAACGGCGTGCGCATCGATCTGAGCCTGGTAGATGTTCTGGAACTCTGTGGGAACAAGCTGCTTGACGCCCTCGGCGGTCTCAAATTCCAGATGCGGCTTGAAGGGTTCGTCCTTGTGTCCGGAGAACTGGAACATCGTTCCGATGCCGCGCATGACGCCCTTGTCGCCGTAGATCTCGTAGCCCTGAGCGCACATCGTGCCGACGAAACCGCCGCGAGCTTCGCTGAAGGAGACCATTGCGGCGCCCTGCAGACCGTTCTCCATGGTGAATTTGATGTATGCGCCGTTCTCAGCGACGATGTCCATGGTCTTCGGAATGTATGAAGCCGCCACTGCGACGATCTTGGAATCGAACATGAATTCAGCCATGTAGAAGCAATGGGAAGCGACGTCGCCGATTGGTCCGCCCATCTCCTCGATCTTGCTGCAGCGCCATGTGGCCGCTTCCTGAGGCGTTGCGCCATAGAGGAACTGCATGTGGAAGGTGCTGTCGTTGACGTTGCCGATGACGCCCTTCGCCAGTTCGGCCTTGGCAAGACGGTTGAAGGCGTTGTTGACCATCATGTGGTCGGCGCCGAGTGAGAGATTCTTCTCGATGGCCTTCGCGCGCATGGCTTCGGCGTCCGCGACGCTTGTGGCGATGGGTTTCTCGCACATGACGTGCTTGCCTGCCTCAAGTGCCTTGATGGCCAGAGCCGCGTGGCTGGCGTTGTTTGTGGCGATATAGACAGCGTCGATATCCTTGTCGGCGAGAATCTCGTCAATGGATGGATACCACTTCAGGCCGAGTGCTTCTGCGGCGCTCTGGCGCGCGGGATTCAGATCGAAGGCGCCGACCAGTTCGAAATGCTCCATTGCCTGCGGAAAGCGTGCCTTGTCCATTGCAAAACCTTCTTTTGCAACGCGATTTTCGGCGATTCCGCCAAAACCGATCAGAGCATACTGCACTTTGCCATTTTTCATTTCTCTTTCTCCTTTGATTTTTCGTTATTTGAAGTGGAATGCCATAAACGCACCAGCACGCAGGCGCACGACATGAAAAAAGTCGCGCGAACTGCGTGCAAAATCAATTCGCTTCCAAGAGAGCCTTCCCGTTCAAGAATGCACAAGGCGGTCTTCGCATAGGCGGCTCTCCGGAAGTCACGACCATTCTGCCCAGACAGGCGGAACGGCCGTTTTTTTTCTGAACTTTCGTCAAGAACAGATTATTTCTTCATATAGACATCGGCGACCTTCTTGAAGGCGTCGATATCGGCCTGGATGTGCTTTTCGTCGTAGGTGGGGTGAGTCCAGAAGCTGATGGTACGGTCGGTCAGCCAGTGAGCCATCTCGCAGTTGAACTTGGTGTAGTCGATGTTGCGGGAACGTGGATCGTTGAAAGGATAGCCGGCGACGCCGAAGCCCTTGCGCAGGACGTATGCGTCTTCCTTGTACATTTCGGGCCACAGCACGCTGTATGCCGCCGCGCCTTCCGCCTGGACTGCAGCGATGAATTCCTTGCAGGTGCAGGTCAGCTTGTCGGTGTCGAGAACGAACGGAACCAGCCAGAAGCAGTTCTGACGATCCTTTGTGTCGACAGGCAGATACTTGATGAGCGGATGGCCCTTCAGACCCTTGATGAGCATCTTGCCCAGCTTCTTGCGCTGAGGCAGGTTCCAGGACTCGAAGCGCTCGAGTTCGCCAAGACCAATCTGGCTCTGGATTTCAGTCATGCGGAAGTTGAAGCCGACGCGGCGATGGATGTAGAGCTGCTTGCCTTCCTTCTCCAGAAGGTTCATCTTCTCCTTGACGTCGTAGCCGTGATCACGGAAGGAACGGCACTCCCATGCCAGATCGTCGTCGTTGGTGCAGACCATGCCGCCTTCGCCGCCAGTGGTGAAATGCTTGCTCTGGCAGAAGCTGAAGCAGCCGACGTTACCGATGGTACCAGCCTTCTTGCCTTTGTAGACACCGCCGAAGCACTGTGCGCAGTCCTCGACGACGAAGAGGTTGTGCTTCTTCGCGATTTCCATGATGGGATCCATGTCGGCGACCATACCATACAGGTGGACGACGACGATGGCGCGGGTACGCTCGGTGATGGCCGCCTCGATCTTGGAGGGATCCATCAGGTGGTCGGTTGCGACGTCGACGAAGACGGGCAGCGCGCCGGCCTGCAGAGCGCAGAAGGAGGACGCGATGAAGCTATAGGAGGTGCAGATCACTTCGTCGCCAGGGCCGATGCCGAGGGATGCCAGAGCGACGTGCAGAGCTGCGGTGCCGTTGGAGACGCTGATTGCGTTCTTGACGCCCAGCCACTTCGCCCATGCGGCCTCGAACTGCTGACCGACTTTGCCAGTCCAGTAGTTCACTTTGCCGCTCTTAAGAATGTCGGCGACCTTGTCGATGGTTTTGGGATTGAACTGGGGCCAGGCAGGGAAGGAGCCCTTGAATACAGGAGTGCCACCATTGATGGCAAGTTTCTTTGCTGCAGCTGAAAGAGTCTTTGCGGCCATGTTAATGTCTCTCTTTTTTGTTATTTGCTTGTTTACCCCAGCCCACCGAAATCGTTGGAGCTGACCAAGGGTTGTAATGAAACAAAAAATAAACCGTTTTGCATAAATTTCTCTCTGCAAAACGCATTTTTTAGACAAGTTGGTGAAAAAGTATAATTTAAAGAATTATTCACATGCAGTAAAAAACACACAAACTACTACAAACAAATCAATTGCATTGTAGATAGCTATTGATTTTTCGCTGAATTTCTATTTTAGGAAACTGCGGAGTTTAGGGAGTTTAGGGAGTTTATTTTCAAAGAAACTAAACATCCCGCTTCTCCCGCTTTGGACGCTCATGAAGAGTAGAAAGCAGGAATTACATGCTCAAAGTCATTATCACGGCGTGTACGGTATCAGCGATAGCATCGTTGAAATACGCATCATGCGTGGACTGGTTTCCGAACCACGCGAAGCGAACGTCGTCAGCCAGAAGATTCGCGGGATTTTCGACGGTTCCGTCGACGGCCGTTATTGCGCAAGGAACATGTCCATCCGCCTCGACGTGGCAGATACCAATTCCGCCCATTCCGTATGCCTCTATCTTTACCTCCGCTGGAGTCATCTTTTCGTTGAACGGGATGAAATATTCGCAAAGAGCCGTGTTGAGGTCATGGGGCTTCGGAACAGAATCGTCTATGCACCGCCACTCGCCGTTCTCCTTGA
>JAKSPA010000236.1 GCA_024405235.1 Lentisphaeria bacterium | reverse complement strand
TGCATCTCAGCCGGAACGGTGAATTCTGCGGCGTCGCGAGTGAGATAAATTCCGCTGGGTTGGACGGAGTGGCCTGCGTATCCGCCTTGTCTGGATTGAATTCTGCCGAAGGGCCTGGAGTATGTGCCGTCCAACGGGATGAAATCGTCCGCGCCTTCCGGTTTGACATAAAGAACGCGGTCGACGATCTTCAGCGTGTCGCCAGGCAGTCCGACGAGTCGTTTGACGTAGAATACGCCTGCGAGATCCTGTCCTTTGTATGAGAGTCCCGTGGTCGAGAATACCATGATGTCTCCACGTTTCGGTTCATTGAAACAGAGACTGAGGCGGTTGACGAAGAGATGGTCTCCGGACTCCATCGCGCCCTGTGTTATGGTTTCGCCCTGCTTGAAATCAAAGGCCTTCTGACCGTATTCCGGAAGCCGCTTCGTGTAAAGTTCGTAAAACAGCTTCTGCGTGTCGTTGAGGGCGGCTGGTGTTTTCAGATAGGTCGTTCCGTGGTTGGTCTGAAATGGAACGACGGAATTGGGAAAGAATGGCTTTGACGGCGCGGCCTGTATTCCCATGAAATCAATCTGTCCGTCTGCGGGAGCCTGTATTTTGAAGTATCTGCGCGAGTAATTGATGTAGTCGAATGCGGTGGCGAATTTCGATGATGGAATGGAATCGTCCTGCAATTCAACCTGATGGATGCCGAACAGCGTCGGCTGCATGGAACCTGTCGGAATCTTGAATGGATTGATGACCAGCGAACGGATAGCGAAAGCAACGCCGATTGAGACGACTAGCATTTCAAGATTCGCGCCGAGCGTGCCATAGTGCTTGAAGGCGGGAAGCTTGAAGTCTTCCTTGAAGTGCTTGAGCAGATTCTCGCGATTTTCGATGGACGTGTCCGAACAAGCGGCTATGAGCTTGTTTCTGAAGTCGCTTATTTCGGCGTTCTGGCGGTTTGTCATGATGTCGCCGTCTCTTTTCAGGCGGTTTGCGAGAATCTTTGCCGCGCCGCGAAGCTGTCTTTTCAGCAGCAGGTTCTTCGGGAGGACGTGTTCAAGAATCCAGTTGCCGAAAAAGAACCAGATGAGTGCGATATCAATTATGATGCACCAGCCGAACGCCATCTGTCACTTGTTCTCCTCGTCGTTGCGCAGGACTGCGATGAAAGCCTCCTGCGGGATGTTGACGTTGCCGTAGAGTTTCATGCGCTTCTTGCCTTCCTTCTGCTTCTCCAGAAGCTTGCGTTTGCGGGTTATGTCGCCGCCATAGCATTTGGCCAGAACGTCTTTTCTGAATTGTCTGACATCTTCTCGCGCGATGATCTTGCCGCCGATTGCACCTTGCAGGGCGACCTTGAACTGCTGCGGCGGGATTGCCTCGCGCAGGCGCTGGCAGATGAGTCTAGCGCGTGCCACCGCGCGGTCGGCATGGCTGATTGACGCGAATGCATCGACCGCTTCGCCGTTCACGAGAATATCCAGCTTGACCATGGGGCCTGGCTGATAGCCATCCGGTTCGTAGTCCATTGAGCCGTAGCCGCGCGTTATGGTCTTCAGCTTGTCGTAGAAGTCGAGCACGATTTCATGGAGCGGCATTTTTGCTGTGAGCATGACATGGTTCGCATCGACGGTTTCCGTGTGCTGACAGAGTCCGCGCTTGTCGAGAATCAAATTCATTATCGGGCCCATGAATTTCGTCGGCGCCAGAATCTGCGCCTTGATCATGGGTTCTTCGGAATGCTCGATCATATTGGCTTCCGGCATGTGCAGCGGGTTGTCGACTTTGATCATGTTTCCGTTTTTAAGGAATACATGATATTCGACGCTTGGATATGTCAGGATGAGATCCATGTTATAGTCGCGGCGGAGGCGTTCCTGCACGATATCCATTTGGAGGAGTCCGAGGAAGCCGCAACGGAATCCTGCAACAAGCGCGACGAAAGCGGGATCGTTGAGCTGCAGTTTCGCGATATTGAACTTTAGCTGTTCGTATTGGTCGGCTTCGATAGGATAGATTCCGGAGAATACCATCGGCACGGATTTCTGGAAGCCTGGCAATGGTTCCGTGGCAGGGCGAGTCGTCAGCGTGACGGTGTCTCCGACCTGTATGTCTTTAGGGCTTTTCAGAGTGGTGATAAGATAGCCTGTGTCGCCTGGCCCGAGTTGGTCGAGCGCCTTCATGTGCGGCGTGAAGCATCCGACTTCCTTTACGTCGGTGTCGGTTTCCGTCGACATCAGGCGTATGGAATCGCGCGCCTTGACGCAACCGCCCATGACGCGGATGTATGTGACCACTCCGCGATAGTCGTCGAAGAGCGAGTCGAAAACCAGTGCGCGAAGAGTGTCTCCAGCGGGTTTCGGTGGCGGAATGCGTTCGACGACGGCCTCCATCAATTCATCGATTCCGATGTCTGCTCTTGCGGAAACCAGAAGCGCTTCCTCTTTTGGAATCTGGAGGATTTCCTCAAGCTGCTCCATGCACATATTGACATCGGCGGAGGGGAGGTCGATCTTGTTGATGACTGGAATGATCGCGAGATTCTGGCGGATTGCCAGATTCAGATTGGCGATGGTCTGTGCCTGAACGCCCTGCGAAGCGTCGATCAGCAGAATCGCTCCTTCGCAAGCGGCCAATGAACGCGAGACTTCGTAGTTGAAATCGACATGTCCGGGAGTGTCGATGAGATTGAAATCATACTCTTCGCCGTTCTTGGCGCGATATTTCATCTTTACGGGATGGCTGCGGATGGTGATGCCGCGTTCCATCTCGAGATCCATGTCGTCCAGCAGCTGGTCGTGGAAGGTTCTCATTTCCACGGTCTGCGTGTGTACGAGAAACCTGTCGATGTGTGCGATGATGGAGAAATTTCTAATATGTATGAGGTCGATTCCTGGCATAATACGTAATATATTGCATGAAAATGCCCTTGCGTTGTGCGTCCGTGAAGAGCTTTCTATTTAGGACGGGCGCGCCATGCGCCAGACCATGACAGCGGACTGGCGCCGTCTTGTTCGTTTCATGATGTCGATTGCCGATGGAATATTACTGCCGCTTATTCTGCGGTTGTGCGGCAGGGCGCCATAAAGAAGGCTCGATGTAGATGCCTATGTTGCCTCCGACCCTGCGCGTGGCGTTTCCCGCATGCTTGCTCAAGATGACGGGAGCCTGCTTTGCAAAGTCCCAATAGCACATCGTGGTCGAACCGCCGCCGTCCATGTTTATCGCGTCCCATGCGCCGGCGCGCTTCATCAG
>JAKSPA010000235.1 GCA_024405235.1 Lentisphaeria bacterium | reverse complement strand
GCTGCCTGGCGGTGTGCTCGGCGTTTCAGGCGCCTTCCGCAAGGGCGAACCCGTTCAGATACTGAATGCCAGACGCGAGGAGATCGCGCGCGGCATTGCCAATTTCTCAAGTGACGAACTGGCGCGCGTGTGCGGCGCCAAGAGCGCCGAACTGCAGGAACTTCTCGGCCATCCCGTCGAGTCGCCCGAAGCGGTTCATAAAGATTTTCTTGTACTTAGACAACAACATACGATTTGACAACTCATGGAACTCCTTTCTCCTGCAGGCAATTTAGAGACCGCTGTCGCAGCATTTCAATATGGCGCTGATGCGGTGTATGTCGGTCTCAAACAGTTTTCCGCCAGAGCCGACGCGGAGAATTTCTCCTTTGAGGATCTTGAGATTCTCATGGGATTGGCGCACGATGACGCAGATCATCCGCGCAAAGTTTACGTCGCCGTGAACACGCTGCTGCGCGAAGAGGAGACATCTCAGCTGATTCCGCTGCTGATTCGCCTGCGCGATCTGGATGTCGATGCGCTTATCGTTCAGGATTTGGCTACGGCGCATCTCGTGAAGACCTATTTCCCTGATATGAATCTGCATGCTTCGACGCAGATGGCCGTTCATAACGTCGCAGGCATGAAGCAATGCCGAGAGTGGGGCTTCGACCGCGTGATCGCCGCTCGCGAAGTCACAGAAGAGGAAATCGCTGCCATGGCGAAGGTGCCTGGCATCGAACTGGAGGTTTTCGCGCATGGCGCACTCTGCTATGCCTATAGCGGTCTCTGCCTATTGTCAAGTGTGCTTCACGACCATAGCGGCAACCGCGGCGACTGCAGCTACGTGTGTCGCAACTGCTGGAAAGTCGAAGAGGATGGCCGATGCTTGTCGCAGGGATGCAATCTGATGTCGATGAAGGATCTTGCACTGACCGATACGCTCGGCACGCTTGAGGAACTTGGCGTGGTTTCGGTGAAGATAGAGGGCCGCAAGAAGACTCCACTCTATGTCGCCGCAGTCACAAACTACTATCGACATCTGCTCGACGGTTCCTTCGAACCAGGCGAAAAACGCCAGTGCGAACAGGATATCAAGACCATCTTCAGCCGCCCATGGACGCGTTTCTGCTATAATTACGAGCACGCGACAGGAGTCACGGACATCAATGAAACCGGCCCGCGCGGAATACAGGTCGGAATTATTCAGGACGTTGTTCCAGGAGAACCCGATCGCATTCGCTTCCAGTTGATGGGACAGGCGCTTGAAAAGCACGACGGTCTTCAGGTGGAACTGCCAGGACGCGATCGTCCGTATGGTTTCCCTGTTGACGAAATTCGCCAGTTCCCGCAGGGCGGAAGCGAGACATACGAAGTGGTTTTCGTGGCCGAAGATGGCGCAACCGTCGAAATCCCGCTGCCCGAAGACCATCCAGAACTCATGGCTGGCATGCAGGTTTTCTGCACATCAAGTCAGGCGGTGAAACGTCGCTACGAATGGCCGTCGGTGCGTGCCGCGCTTACGCGTACGCGCCATCCTATATACTTTGCGCTGAATGTGGAAAAAGAGCGTCTCACGGTGATTGCGCAGCCTTCAATAGGCAGTCGCGAACTGCCAGATGTGACGACCGTCATGGACCTTGAGACGCCGCTGAAATCTAGCTCGCGCAAGAGTGACGAAGAACTAGAGGCCGATGCACGAAAGGCATTCGCCAAATTGGGCAACACGGCATTCGAGTTGGCGGATTTCAAAGTCAGCAATCCTGAAAGCTATTTCGTGCCCGTCTCGATGCTTAATGAACTCCGCCGCAAGTCTGCTTCCGATGTCGAGACGATGCTGGCAAAGGAATGCGACGGTGAAGAGGAGGCCATTCTGACAAAGGAAGCGGCATGGATTGCGCCACGTCAGGAGAATGCGCCGCAGCGTCCATCATGGATCATAAAAGTTGACAAGATCTTCGCCCTGAATCTTTTCACGGCGGAAGATTTGGAGGAGGTCTCGGAGGTCATTCTCGATCTCGGAAGACTGAATGACGAGACGATGGTCGAAGATGTCGAATTCCTCGCGAAGAAGGTCGGCAAGGCGAAAATCCGTCTTGCTTTGCCAGTCATCCAGCGCGATACAGGACGCCATGCCTGGTATCAGCCGCTTCGTCAGCTTTTCATCAATGGATATAGAAAGTGGCAGGTCTCCAATGTCGGCGCTCTGCAGTATCTTTCGGAAGTCAGCGTCACTACGGCCAACACATCCATTACGGCGGATTGGCCGCTTTATGTGAACAATGCCGCTGCTGCACGGTTCTTGCTCGAACGCGGAATCAAGCGCGTTACTCTTGCTCCGGACGATCCTGTCGATAATACACTTGCGTTGCTGAAGCGACTCGGCGCTTCAGCAGAGGTGCTCGTATTCCAGGATACGCCTCTTGCGATTTCCGCTGTCTGCGCGAACGCGTCCTTGAATGGACATTGCGCAGGCAAGGACGAATGCGATTTCAGGGAGATGAACATTACGAACAGGGCAGGTGAAGAACTTCTTGTCGTGAATGACAATTGCCAGAGCATCTATCTCCGAAAGGAACCGATGCAACGTGCAAAGCTTATGACGAAGTTCGTTTCAGCAGGCGCCGAATTCCTGCGGGCAGATTTCTGCTGGCGCGACTGGTCGCCGCGTGAAATCCGCAGAATCTGGGACGAACTGAGATAGTTTGCGCAGCATTTGTTTGCTTGATCCCAATCGACAGCGAAAACGTCGATTGGGATTTTTTGTTGACTGACGCGAGAAGCAAAATGCCGTTGCAAGACTGCTGAGGCAGAACCATGCCATAGTATGCAAATGATATACAGTCAGACACCCAATTTGGCGCAGATAGCATACACGGGTGTGACACTATGTCGCACCTTGGACATGGACGTAGCCAGAACCACATAGGAAAATATTTGGCACGGCTATTGCTAATAATCTGGCGTCGTTCGAAAATTCACAAAAAAACTAAGGAGAAAATACTACTATGGAAAAAGAAAAAATCACTGGAAAAGTTCTTGGCATTGACCTTGGCACAACTAATTCCTGCATGGCAATCATGGAAGGCACGGAAGCGAAAGTGATTCCGAACGCAGAAGGCCATCGCACCACTCCGTCAGTCGTCGCATTCACCAAAAACGGCGAACGCCTTGTCGGTGAGCAGGCCAAGCGCCAGGCGGTCACAAATCCCGCAGGCACCATCTATTCAATCAAGCGTTTCATGGGCCGCAAGCTCAACGAGTGCCAGGACGACATCGCAAGAGTCCCCTTCAA
>JAKSPA010000234.1 GCA_024405235.1 Lentisphaeria bacterium | reverse complement strand
TCTCTGAACTTGTGAACGGCAAAGTCGGACCGACGGAAATCGCAGCTGCTTTGGTTGCCTCCGCGCCGTCTATCAAGGAGGGACTTCTGAAACTTCAGGAGAAGGTCGAGGGCTCGTGCAGCGTGCTTGTCCTTACGGGCAAGGGCGTCTATGCATGCCGCGACCGCTATGGCCGCACGCCGATTGTCATCGGACAGAAGGAAGACGGCTCGCTTGCCGCCTCGCTGGAATCATGTGCGCTGCACAATCTCGGCTACAAGATCGTAAGATGGCTCGGCCCTGGCGAAGCGGTTTGCCTCAATGGTTTCAATTACGAAATCGAACCTGTTCTTCCAATGCGCAAACAGTGCAAGATGTGCGCGTTCATGTGGATCTACTACGGCTTCCCAGCCTCTGCGTATGACGGCATCAACGTGGAGGACGTCCGCTACCGCTGCGGAGCGGCGCTAGCGACTAGGGACAAGGGACTTGACGTCGACGCCGTCGCAGGCGTTCCGGATTCCGGCACGGCGCATGCATTGGGCTACGCCAGCGCTACTCATCTGCCATACAAGCGTTCATTTGTCAAGTACACGCCCACATGGCCGAGAAGCTTCATCTCCGATTCACAGACCACACGCCGTCATGTCGCGAAGATGAAACTCATTCCGATTCAGGATTTCATTCATGGTCAGAAACTTCTCTTCTGCGAAGATTCGATCGTTCGCGGAACGCAGCTGAAGGACACCTTCGCGCGCTTGCCAGAATGGGGCGCCAAGGAAGTCCACGTCCGTGCGGCATGTCCTCCAATCCTCTTCGGCTGCAAGTACTTGAACTTCTCGCCTTCCCGCGGCCCGCTTGAACTGATTGCACGCCGCGCCGTGCATGAAATCGAAAATGGTCAGGAAGACGAAGCGCACATGGAAGAATATGTGGACCACAACAGCGAGAAATACAGACAGATGGTCGAACTCATCCGGAAGGAAATGGGTTTCACCACGCTGAAGTATCAGACGCTGGAAGACACCATCGCCGCCATCGGAGAGCCGCCTGAAGGTCTTTGCACCTATTGCTGGACAGGAAAAGAATAGCGGCACGACAGATTTTCACAACATAGATTTAGGAGACAGACGAACATGGCAGACGAATTGCAGGCATTGCTCGACAGGCTCGACAAAGAGGGCGTCCAAAAAGGCGAGGCCGAAAAGGCCAGATTGATTGCCGAGGGGGAAGCCGAGGCCAAGACCATTCTCGAAAATGCAAAGGCCCAGGCGTCCGCCATGGTCGCGCAGGCTGAAAGCGAGTGCGCCATGATGCGCCAGAAGTCCGAGGAGGCTTTGCGCCAGAGCGGTCGGCAGGTTCTTCTGCAGGTCAGACAGGAACTTGAGGGCCGCGTACAGAAGGCGGTCGCTTCCATGCTGAAGGCGGAACTGAAGCCTGGCGTCGTCGGACAGATAATCGGACAGATTTGCATTGGCTATCTCAAAGACAACGGTGTCACGGACGACATCAGCGTTCTTGTTCCTGCCGATTCGCTGTCCGCGCTTGAAGACGCCGTGAAGGCATCGCTTGCTGAACAGCTTCGCGAACGTGTCTCGCTGAAACCGGACAAGCGTCTAACCGGCGGCTTCAAGCTGTCTTTCAGCGGAAGCCAAGTGGTCTACGATTTCAGCGACGAGGCCCTTGCAGAAGCCATCGCAGCGCATCTCTCTCCTGCATTGGGCGCGATAATAACCGCATAGTACTTCAACGGCTGTCATCCACGAAATGGCGACTGATTTCATTTACATTCTCTCTTCATTGCCCATGCTGGAGCTGGACGGCGACGGCGCATGGGAATATGACAGATTTCTGGAGACATGCGAAAATCTAGTCTCTGCAAAGGAATTTAGCATTCTCGAGCATCTTTCGCTCTTTCCTGACGCGTCCAATCACAATCCTGTCCTATGCGGATGGCGTCAGTGGATGGTCGTCATGGGAAACATGATGGTGAAATACCGTGCGAAGCATCTCGGAGTGGATCCAAAGCAGTATCTACGTTCTGGCAAAGACGACTATCCAGGAGACGAACGCGTATTGGACGGCATCATGTCGCAGCCTGGACTTCTGGCGAAGCAGAACGCATGGGAGAAGCTTCAGTGGGAGAAACTTCAGGAATTGGAAGACGAGGGCGGTGCATTTTCGTGGAATGCGCTTTTGGTCTATGCTTTAAGGCTGCTGATTCTGCAGAATCGTCGTCGCTACGAGCAGAAGGCGGGCCGCGAGGCATTTGAGAATCTTGTTTCGGCGAGACTTGCAGAGGCTGCCGAGGCACGAGTTTTGATGGAAGACAAGTGATTTGAGGGTCAGGCAAGATGGATACGAATATGAAAACTGGTCATGTGACTGGAGTGAACGGCAACCTTGTCAGTGTTGAATTCGACACCAGCGTGATTCAGAACGAAGTGGCATTCGTGAAGGTTTCGGATGGTGCGCGCCTCAAGAGCGAAGTGATTCGCGTGCGCGGTCGTCAGGCCGACCTGCAGGTGTTCGAAGCGACCAACGGCATCAAAGTCGGCGATCCTGTCGAATTCACCAACGAACTGCTTTCAGTCGAATTGGGGCCAGGCCTTCTGACGCAGGTGTTGGATGGTCTGCAGAATCCGCTGCCGCGTCTGGCGGACGAGTCGCTCTTCCTGAAGCGCGGAACATATATCTATCCGCTTGACGACAAACGCGAATGGGAATACACTCCCACGGCAAAAGTCGGCGACGAACTGTTTGCAGGCGACGAAGTCGGCTGGGTTCCCGAAGGCATCTTCAGGCACAAGATCATGCTTCCGTTCGCATGGAGCGGCTCCTGGCGCATCACATGGACGGCGTCCGCTGGGAAATACACGATCCGCACGGTCGTGGCGAAGGCAGTCAACGACGCTGGCGAAGAGCGCGAGATGACGATGGTTCAGTCCTGGCCTATCCGTTTGCCAATAAGTGCCTACAAGGAGAAACTGCTTCCTGTCGAGCCGATGATCACGCAGGTTCGTTCCATCGACACATTCTTCCCTGTGGCAAAGGGCGGCACCTTCTGCACGCCTGGACCATTCGGCGCAGGCAAGACCGTTCTGCAGCACGCGCTGTCTCAGCGAAGCGAAGCGGATGTCGTCATCGTCGCAGCAGTCGGCGAGCGCGCAGGCGAAGTCGTTGAAATCCTGCAGGAATTTCCAGTGCTCGAGGATCCGCGCACTGGCAGAAAACTCATTGACAGAACGATCATCATCTGCAACACGAGCTCCATGCCTGTCGCATCCCGCGAATCGTCGATCTACACGAGCGTCACGCTGGCGGAATACTATCGTCAGATGG
>JAKSPA010000233.1 GCA_024405235.1 Lentisphaeria bacterium | reverse complement strand
GGAAAGACGGTGTCTTTTCGTTGTGGAACGGACAGCAGGCCTTGAAGGTGTTGTCGCCTGCTTTTTTCAGTTCCATGTGAAATGACTGCGCGACATCGACAATATTTGCCCGCTGGAGAATTTCCTCAATTGTGTTTTCGGGTATTCTCATGGCCGCGTGTCATTTCTTGCTGATTCTGCGAAGGCGGTTCTGAATCTTTCTGCAGGAATCCATGTCTCCCGCCGCATTCTTTTGTATAAGGCAGGCGATATATTCTTTTTTTGCGCTTGCGGGATCATTGCGATAGAGGTCGTGGGTGACTGCAAGATTCTGCAGAAGCACATCGTTTCGCGGATCGAAATTGAGTCCGCATTTGAAAAAAGCCACGGCAGTGTCGTACGACTGGCGTTGTATTGCGAGAATGCCGAGACAGTTGTACAGCTCCGGCCATGTTTGATAAGGCTGCTTCGCCTGAAGCGGTTGAAGGATGCCCAATGCCTTTGTCTGCAAATTGTTGTTGACATAGCAAATGCCAAGAAGCAGTCTTAGCGAGGGGAGGCTTGGGGCGTTTTTAGGAATAAGCTCCAGCGCTTTTTCCAGAGGTTCTATCGCATCGGTGTATTGTTTGTTTTCGACCAGAACCCACCCGTAGAAAAGCCATGCTGGGTATGATTCCGGCGAGATTCTTGTCAGTTTGGCAAGATTGTAGATTGCCTGACGGCGGACATTTTCGCGCGTGTCGGAGAGAAAGGTGCAGTAGTTGTAGAGAATCACGGCGTCGGTAAGCGTATTGTCGTAATTGAGGCATATTTCGGCGTGTTTTGCGGCTTCGGCATACTGTTTCTGCTTGGTCGCCTGAACCGCCATGCGCATTTCCTGCGTAATATCCGTCTGCGCGCAGCCGCTCAGCATAATCATGATCGCGGCGACAAGCGAATATATTGTGAATCGGAACGTATTCATGCGGAGGAATGCTACTTCTGGCTCGAAAGTTGAGCGGTTGAATTGGCAAGAAGTTCGCGGGCGTGCGCCAAAGCGGCTGAGTCGTTTTCATCCGCGCCGAGCATTCGTGTGATTTCAAGAATTCGCGCCTCTGGCGACAGGAGCGTCATTTGGGTAAGTGTCCTGTCTTCTTCAAGACGTTTTTCCACGAGATACTGTCGGTCGCCTGCAGCGGCGATAAGCGGAAGATGCGTTATCGAGAATACTTGATGCCTCGCGCCGACAGAGTGCAGTTCCGCAGCGACTGCGGCGGCGGTTCGCCCACCGATGTTGGCGTCGATTTCGTCGAATACGAGCACTGGAATGTCGTCGACTTCAGAAAGGACGGTCTTGATCGCAAGCATGACTCGCGCGACTTCGCCTGACGATGCGGCCAGCCGGAGCGGTGCAATGGCTTCGCCTTGATTCGGCGCGAAAAGGAATTCGACTGCATCCGTGCCGTTGGAGGATGGTGCTGCGGCTGTGAGACCTACTTGAAACAGCGCTTTCTGGAAGCCCAGATGCTGCAGTTTCTGCGTGATTGCGGGAGCGAGTTTTTCAGCGGAGGCCTTTCTTAGGCGCGTCAGTTCGCCGCATGCGTCGAGAAGCGCCTTGTTCGCGGCGATTTCGCGCTCGCTGAGCGTCTCCAGATCGGCTGAGCGGCTTGCTGCCTTCTTCAGTCTGGCGCGAATGCGTTCGCCTGTGGCGATGACTTCCTCCAGCGAACCGCCATAGCGGCGTTTGAGCTTCTGTATGAGTTCGATGCGTTCGTCCATCTGCTGAAGCGCTTCGCCGTCGAATTCCATCCCGCTCGCGTAGTCTTCCAGTTCGCTGCCGAGATCGCTGAGGTCGTTGGAGATTGCGTTCAGGCGGTTTAGGAATTCTTCTCCGCCAGAGGGATCAAGCTGCGCGAGTTCTTCCGCGCTGCGGATCCATGGAACAAGCATATCGACAAGGGAGTTCTCGCCTTGCGAAATCCCCTGCGACAATGTTCCCGAAAGTGTCTGTATGCGGGCAGCGTTTGCTACAAGACGATGTTTTGCGAGAAGTTCGTGCTCTTCGTCTGGAGCAAGTGCCGCGTCGTCGATTTCCTTCAGCTGGTGCGTTAACAGCGCAAGTTCTTCAGGCGCAAGTCCATCCTGCTTCAGTTCGTCCAGTGCGTCTCTGATTTGTGCGAGTGCCCGCCATGCGTCGGCGACCTTCTGCAGTGCCTGCTGATGATTGCCGTAGAGGTCGAGCAGTCTGAGCTGTCTTGACGGCGCCAAAAGCGAATGGCTGTCGTTCGGACCATGAATGTCAATAAGAATATCGCCGAATTCCTTAAGGATTGCGGCGGTTACAGGCGAGCCGTTGATGAATGCGCGGGAGCCCCTTTCAGTCAGCGTTCGCCTTAGAAGGAGCCTGCTGTCTTCGCGCGGCGGCAGACCGTATTCGTCAAGTTTTGCGTCAATCGCCTTTTCGACTGCGGGAAAGGCAGTTGTGATAAGAAAAGCGCCTGCGACTTCGCAGGATTTTGCACCACGACGTATGAGAGAGGCAGGGGCCCTTGCTCCTGCAAGGAGTTGCAGTGCGCCGAGAATGAGCGATTTTCCGGCGCCTGTTTCGCCTGTGACGGTCAGAAAGCCCGGGCCAAAGTCCAACTGCAGTTCGGTGACGAGCACCATATTTCTGATGAACAATGACTCGAGCATTTCCGTTTTGTATGGACAGGACTATTTGTTGCCTTCTGCGAGACCGTTCTCGATCATGTATTTGTAGCTCTGCTCGATGGCGGTCCACATGTCGATGTTGCAGTAGTCCAGTTCGACGATGATGGCCTCGACCTGCGCGGGAGCTGCCTTTACGAGTGCAGGAATCGGCAGAGTGCCGGTGCCGAGAGGCATGAGTTCGATCTTCTGATCGAGCAGGCCGTTCTTGTATCCAGTCTCGCCTGTAGCCTGCTTCTGCTCGCAGACGCCGTCCTTCATGTGCATGAGGATGGTCTTGTCAGCGAACTTGTTCAGCATTGCGACGGGATCTTCCTTGCCGTAGTTGGTTGACCAGAAGCAGTCCATCTGGATCTTGACGTCCGCGGGAATCATCTCGCGGTAGATTTCATATGCGAGACGTCCGTCAAAGCGATTGAATTCGAACCAGTGGTTGTGCTGGAAGAGCTCGTAGCCATTGCGCGAAAGGACTTCGTGGAGCTTGCATGTGTTCTCGGCGGTCGCCTTGATGGCGTCCAGCGTTTTGAAACTGTCGGGACCGTATCCGCAGACAACGCGTTTGAGGCCCAGTTCGTCTGCGATGTCCATGCATTCGCCGATATTGTTAATGTCTCGTGCCCGAGGCGTATGGGTGGGAACCATGTCCATTCCGGGATCGTTGATGAGTTTGCGGA
>JAKSPA010000232.1 GCA_024405235.1 Lentisphaeria bacterium | reverse complement strand
GCATAGGGGCCTGTTCTGTGCCCGCCGATACCATCGGCGGGAATCTTGCCCCGCCACTCGGCGGGAATATCCTCTAGACCTTTTCCTGATAGCCGCATGGTTCCAACGAGAAGGAGCCACGGCCGCCAGAGAGGCGCGGAAGGGCCTTTCCGAAACCAAACATTTCGGCGAGCGGAACCTGGCAGATGATCTTTCTCATGATGCCTATCTGAATCATGTCGCTGATGATTGCGCGTCTCGGTTGCAGATACATCGAGATTTCGCCGACGGTATCCTCCGGCGCAAGGACTTCCAGTTTCATGACGGGTTCCAGTATGACGGTTCCAGCCTGCTGGAATGCCTGCATGATTGCGTCGTTGACGGCGCCAGCAACGGCGCCAGGCGTAGTTGTCTCCTGAGAGAACTTAAGATCCTTTAGGGTTGCGTTGACGAAAATCATCGGATAGCCTTGGAGGCCGCCCGTGCGCAAACCATCGTTGAGCGCCTGAAGTGCGGAGTCGATAAGCGCGCGCGGAATGGTGCCGCGGGTCGCGTCTTTGATTTCAAAGGGCTCGCCTGTGCGTTCGCGCGGGGCGAAATCGATCGTGACCTCTGCGTAGAAGATGGATTCGCCGATTGTCTTGTTGAATACTGTATGGATGGTAGTCGGTTGGACGAGTGTCTCGCGGTAGGCGACTCGCGGTTCGCCTGTGCGGATTTCTACGCCGAATTCCGTGGAGACGCGCTTGAGGCTGACTTCCAGATGCAGTTCGCCCATGCCTGAAACGACGCGCTGACCGGTTTCCTCCGCCGTTGAACGCATGAGTGTCTGGTCTTCGCGGCATAGGAGGCCGAGGGCGTCGTCAAGCTTGTCTTTGTCTTTTGAAAGTTTAGGTTCAACGACCATGGAAATGACTGGTTCAGGGAAGACGATGCCACCGAAAGACAAGACTCGCTGAGGAGCGCATAGTGTATCGCCGATGCCGCAATCCTTCAGGCCAGTCAGACCGACGATGTCGCCAGGGCCGGCCTCCTGAATCTGTTCCGTGGATTTCGCGTAAATGCGATATAGCTGCTTTGCACGGACCTTTTCGCCAGTTCGTGCGTTGATGAGCTGGTCATTGGCATGGATTGAGCCTGAATAGATTCTGACGAAGAACAGATCCGCTGTATTTGAAGCGTTGATTTTGAAGATGAAACCAGCGAAGGCTTCCTTCGGATCGGCGTGGGCGGCTATCTCCTTTCCAGTGCGTCGATCGGTAGCCTTGTATTCGGTGATGTCCTCTGGAGATGGCAGATATTCGCCGATTGCATCGGCCAATGGTTGCACGCCCATCTCGCGTTTCGCACTGCCAAGATACACTGGAACGAGTTCCCGTGCCAATGTCAGGCGTCTGATTTCACGTCTGAGAAGATCCAGAGGGACCTCTTCGCCGTCCAAGAAGAGCGCTGCTACTTCATCGGAGTGGTCGGCGACCTTTTCGATCAACGCGTCGCGTGCGCTTTGCGCTGCTTCCGACAATTCTGCAGGAATGTCGATGGAATTGATGGTTTCGTTATGCTCCCCCTGAAATTGCAGATATTTCATTTTAAGGAGATCGACCATGCCATGAAATGCGCTTTCCTCGCCGTCTGGCAATTGCATTTGAAGAGCGACGCCGCCGAATTTTTCATTTATTTCATCGCAGGTGCGGTTGTATGAGGCGCCGATGCGGTCCATCTTGTTCACGAAGGCAATTTTAGGAACGCTGTAGGTGTCTGCCTGATGCCAGACCTTTTCCGACTGCGCCTCGACGCCTTCGACTGCACTGAAAATGACGACTGCGCCGTCAATCGCGCGCAACGAACGTTCGACTTCCGCGGTGAAATCGATGTGTCCGGGAGTGTCGATAAGGTGATATTCGTATGATTTCCATGGAATCACCGCTGCCGCGGCCATGATCGTAATGCCGCGTGCGCGTTCGTCTGGCAGGAAATCCATGACGGTGTTTCCGTCATCGATATTGCCGTACTTGTGCGTCTGTCCGGAGAAGAAAAGCAGGCCTTCGGTTGTGCTGGTCTTGCCTGCATCGATATGCGCGATAATGCCAAGATTGCGGATTTTTGATAGTTCTGCCATAGGGATGCGGGTGATTATATGTCGTTAGTATAGCAATTTGCCGTGGCTGGATGGAATTCAACCACGGCAAATCAGCGTGAGAAAAATTAGTATGGAGTCAAATTAGTTGGCGGCGGGAGCTTCGGCAGCAGGAGCTGCTTCGGCGGCGGCCTCAACTGCTTCTGCAGCTGCTTCGGCTACTGGTGCGGCTGCTTCGGGAGTGACGACGATGGTGTCACCAATGGATTTCGCCTGACGTGCACGGCCCATGATTGCCGCGTTGAAGAGGGTCGCCAGCAGGAAGACGACTGCCAGAGCTACGGTGATTTTCACCAGCGCGGAGGGGGCGGATGCGCCGAACATTGCTTCGGAAACACCGCCGCCGATTGCGCCAAGACCGCCCTGACCCTTCGGATTCTGGATGAGAACCACGACAGTCAGAAGAATCGCGGTGAGAACGGATATGATGGTGAGAATGACGGAAATTGTTGCCATAGTAGTGGTTTGGTTGGAATGAATCTGTTTAGAATTATGTAAACTGGCAAATATAAACCGATTTCGCTTGTTTTCAAGAAAAGAAGGGGACAATTATCGTTTGCTTCCGATGTGGTGGAAGTGGCCAGCCCTTTCGACTTGCAATCCTTCAAAAGAGTATTTTCAAAGACGGCCATAGCGGAAACTTATGTATATAATCCCGCAAAAGAATGTTTGAATAGGTTCTTTCGTTTTGAATAGGTGAAGGATCTGAATGACGAACTGTAGGGAGCATTTATATTCTGCGATTCACCGCAAATCTTCTTTTCGCATCAATTTCTAATATTAAAATTTCCGATCATGTCAAAATTGCGCTTTGGGCGATACGACTATGCCTGCTTCGTTTCTTTCGCCTGCTATGCCTTCAGTTCTCTTGTAATTCCATTGACGATAGTCGAAATGGGCAAGGATCTCAGTTTTCCGTTGGATGCGGGCGGCATGGGCACCGACTGCATGGGCGACGTCGCGTTCGGCGGGTACCGGAAGGACGTCGACCGCACGTACGTCTGCTTCGGCGGGACGGACGACGCCAACTCGACGCTCTACCATTGCGTGAGCTATTTCGACCACCGGACGAAGCGGGTCGCGCGGCCGACGGTCGTGTACGACAAGAAGTCCGTCGACGCGCACGACAACGCCGTGATCAACATGGACGCGGAGGGCTACATCTACCTCTTCGCCGCGAGCCACGGCAAGTGGCGTCCCTCCTGCGTCGCGCGCAGCGTGCGCCCGCA
>JAKSPA010000231.1 GCA_024405235.1 Lentisphaeria bacterium | reverse complement strand
GCATTTACGACATCAAGTGGAATGAGAAACGCATTTCCGAAATCTCCCTTGAGATTCTCAGGCAAGTCAAGGTGCAGGAAGACGAATATACCAAAAAGCTTGAGGAGCGCAACAAGGAGAAGAGCAGCGGCTACGGCATGAACGGTCCGATGGGAGGGCCGCCCATGGGCATGATGGACGACATGTACTCCGAGACGCCGAAGGACGATGTTCCCGAATACAAACTGGACATCGCGCGCATTCAGAATGAAATCGAGAAGAAGTTCGGCAAAGGCGGCGACGAACTTGACCTTACCGTGGACCTCCGCAACAAGGTCGAAATTCAGGAAGAGGCCATGCGCATTGTCAGCAGAATGCCTGAGTTCCAGAAGGATCTGAAGGAGCTTGAGGCACAGGAAATCAAAGATGCCGAAGAGATGTATCCTTTGTACAAAGAAGGTCAGAAGGTTGAAATCCGTTTCGCCCACGGCAACGAACCGCGCCGTACCTACAAAGGAACGTTCAAAAGCGCAGGCCCCTTCAAGATCTGGATCGGTCGCGAAATGCTGAACAAGGCTGATCTGCCCGAGTTGTTCCGTGCGCGTTTCTATCCGGATTTGAATGCAAAGGCTCGTCAGGAAGAGATTGCGAAGCATCGTCTGATCACCAAATTCCAGATTGAAAAGGAAGAAGCCGCGGCCGCTAAGGCAAAGGAAATGCTTCAGCGCCAGTTCGACACCAACTGTCCGCGCGGTTGGATCTATATCAACGACGTCTGGAAGCGCCCGAAGGAACTCGTCGTCGATACGCTTGAATACCGCAAGCATGATCTCAAGATGAGACAGGCCAATCAGGCCCGCCAGGCGGAACGCGCTGCCGAAATGGAGGCAGAGTATGATAACGGCAACAACCGTGGCGGTTCTCGCGATCCGCGAGCACGCGCTCGCAGCCTTCGCTAGAAGAGCGGTGTAGCGTTCATCTATTGCATTGCACAAGACCGAGATGTATTGATGTATTTTCGGTCTTGTGCGTATGAGATTTGCGATTTGTGATTCAGCGGCTCCCTTGTCTTTTGGGAGCCGTATTTTTTAACCGAGCCATGACAATACCTTTTGCGCACCTTCACGTTCATTCCGACTACAGCTTATTGGACGGAGCACAGTCTGTCAGTTCTATCATCAAGCAGGCCAAGGCCTTCGGAATGCCTGCAGTTGCTTTGACCGACCATGGCTCCATGAGTGGCGTGTATGCGCTGACGCAGGCCTGCGAGACCATGCAGCATGACAAGAATGATCCATACGATTTGAACGGCATCGTCGGCTGCGAATTCTATGTCGCGCCAGGCAGTCGACTTGACCACAGCATGGGCGAGGCCAACTGGGAACGCTGCCATCTGGTTGTGCTGGCGGAGAACAACACAGGCTATGTGAACATGTGCCATATGTCCGAAGAGGCGTGGCTGCGCGGATACTATTACAAGCCGCGCATCGATTTCGAGACCCTAGCGAAATACAAGGAAGGCGTCATCGTCCTTTCTGCCTGTCTTTCAGGGCAGATTCCGCGTTTGCTTTTGCAGGGGCGCGAGAAGGAGGCTTTCGAGACCGCTCGCAAATACCGCGATTTGCTTGGCGAGAAGAACTATTTCATAGAATTGCAGGACCATGGTCTGGAGGAGCAGAAGCAGACCAATCCGCTGCTGATTGATATCGCGAACAAATTGGGGCTTGGGCTTGTCGTGACGAACGATGCGCACTATCTGCGTCAGGAGGCTGCTGAGGCGCAGGATCTGATGGTATGCATTGGAACGCAGACGACCATCAACGATCCGAAGCGCATGAAATTCGGCACCAACGAATTCTACTTCAAGAGTTCAGAGGAGATGGCGTTGCTATTTCCGCAGTTGCCGGAAGCCATGAGCAATACGGTCGATATCGCCAATCGCTGCCATGTCCATCTGAAGACCGTCGATGGCGATGGCGCAAACCACTATCCTGACTATCCCGAACCGCCGTCTCCTGAACGCACCGAATTCGAGAAGGACATCACGGACGAAATCCTTCAGAACGAATTCACGCGCCTGCGGAAGAAGAAGGCATTCGAGCAGCAGACAGATGACGAACTCCACGATTTCGCCGTTTCAGAAATCGTGCGCGAGCGCCATTTGCGAAAACTATGCCACGACGGATTGATGTGGCGCTTCAAGTTCGACCCAGACAAGGACGAAATCACGCCCGAGCGTCAGAAGATTCTAGACCGCATGAACTACGAAGTCGGAATCATCAAGCGAATGGGTTTCGTCAGTTATTATCTGGTGGTTTGGGATTTCCTGCATTATGCAGCCAATATCGGCGTGCCTCTTGGGCCTGGACGTGGCTCCGGCGCAGGCTCTCTTGTCGCCTATCTTATTGGCATCACGCACATCGATCCGCTCAGATACAATCTCCTTTTCGAGCGCTTCCTGAATCCCGAACGCGTTTCGCCGCCTGATTTCGATATCGACCTTTGCGAACGCCGCCGTCATGAAGTCATTGAATATGTGCGCGCAAAATACGGCGAAGAGCGCGTCGTCCAGATAGGCGTCTTCGGAACGCTGAAAGCCAAACAGGTTGTCAAGGATGTGGCCCGTGCCATGGGACGGACTTTCGACGAAGGGAATCGTTTCGCGAAACTCATTCCCGCCGATCCGCACATGACGCTTGATATAGCCTTGAATGGCAGCGAGAAACTGAAATTCCCGCCAAATGAAGAATTGCGTCAGAAGATCGAATCGGAACCATGGTGTCAGGAACTATGGAAATACGCCAAAGTCTTGGAGGGCCTGAACCGCAACATGTCCATTCACGCCGCTGGCGTCATCATCGGCGACATGCCGGTTGCGGAGGTGGCGCCGATTTCGCGCGGCGCAGGAGATGAAGCGATTACGCAGTTCTCGTCGATTCCATGCGAATCGCTTGGTTTGCTGAAGATGGATTTCCTTGGTCTTAAGACACTTACGTTGATTCAGGATGCTCTGGATCTCATTGAGGAGAGCACAGGAAAGAAAATCCTCTCCAACGAAATTCCGGAAGGCGACGCCAACGCATACAAGCTCCTTTCCGAAGGCAAGACCGTCGCTGTGTTCCAGTTGGAATCCGGCGGCATGCAGGACCTCTGCCGCAAATGGAAGCCTGAACGATTGGAAGACGTGATCGCTCTGATTGCCATCTACCGTCCAGGTCCCATGGAATTCATTCCGGACTTTTTGGGACGCAAGGCCGGAACGATTCCGATGGACTACGATGTTCCTGAAATGGAACCGCTTCTGGCGGAAACCAACGGCATCATGCTCTACCAGGAGCAGATCATGCAGGTGGTGCAGGTGCTTGCCG
>JAKSPA010000230.1 GCA_024405235.1 Lentisphaeria bacterium | reverse complement strand
AGTACGGGCGTTCACGCCAGTACAATTCTCAATTCTCAATTCTCAATTCTCAATTAATGCAGAATGCAGAATGCAGAATGCAGAATTAATTTTCAATGCTCAATTAATGCGGAGCGATGAGCGCCGCGTCAGCGGCAGTACGGGCGTTCACGCCGCCCTCTTAGCGCCGTCAGGCGCAGTACGCGCCGCAGGCAGTACGCGCCGCAGGCAGTAGCTACCCTCTTGGGGAACATAGCGTTTCCAAAAATAAAACACTCTGCGTCTTTGCGCCTCCGCGTTAAAAATAATCATAGAATCATTGGTCCCTATGAGAAAACTGCTTTGTGTAATTTTCTGCATTGCCTTGTGCGTTTCGCTTGCGGCGGAGAAGTCCTCTTTGGGGCCTTTTGATTTAAGCCGTCCGGAATATCTTAGAATAGACAATATCAATCTGCGGAAAGTCTATTTGAACGGCAGTGGCGAAGAATTCACTTTGGGCAGAGAAGACAACTTGCTTGGAGGTGTTCAACGCCAATTCGGCAAAGATGGCAAGAGCCTCCATCAGGTTTACAATGTCCGTGTCGGCGGAAATGGAGAAATTCTGACGCTGACGGAAGACTATGCTCTTCTGGAAAACGGCAATGTCTCATGGAACTGTGAAATCACCAGTGATGCATCGCCAAGCGTCTTGCTGCGGCATGGCAATCGTTTCTGCATGGATCTGTCTAGTCTGGCGTTGATTCTCAACGGCATGACGGTCGATGGCAGACGGATGGAATTCGAACAGCAGATGGGTTTGGGTGCGCCGCTCTCAGGGCGCCTGCCGAACTATCGCGAGATCTCGACGATTCGTCAGCATGGAACGCTGAAGATCATCGGTTCGGGCAAGGAAGAGGCCATTTGGATCGACCATCGCGTCGTCGGCAACAACGAAATCTCACTGCGCTTCCCGTTCCAGCCGAATCCAGAGAACAACAGCATCGGCTTGTCCCTTGAATTCGGCTACACGCCTGGTGAAACCACTTTTGCGGCAGTGCCGTTTTTCCTGCACGAAAACGACGAATGGAAGCCAATTAGCCGCAAGGCACTGAAGACAGTCAAGCCGAATTCCATTCTTGACTTCTCATTCCTGCAGGACAAACCTGCAGGAAAATACGGCTTCCTGCGGACTGTAGGCAACCACTTCGAGTTTGAGGAACGGCCTGGCGTGCCAGTGCGCCTATGGGGCTCGAACATCTGCTTCACCATGAATTTCTGTACCCATGAAGAGGCGGAGTCGCTGGCTGATCAGGTCGCCGCTCTAGGTTTCAATATCGTTCGGTTCCATCACTACGACAATGGTCTTGCCATAAATGTCGACGGACACAATGTCGGTCTTGATCCAGAGAAGAAAGACCGCATGAATTATCTTGTTTACGCTTTCAAGAAACGCGGCATATATGTGAATTTGGACTTCTATACATATCGCGTGCCGTCTAAAACCGATATTGCCGAAACTCCGAATGCGGGGCGGAACAAGGAAATAACCAAGGCGATGATCTACATGTCGGAAACAGGATATGAATTCTACAGGAAATTCATCTTGAACCTGATGTCCGAAGTCAATCCATACACAGGCATGGCGTGGAAGGACGATCCGTCGCTCGTTTCCGTATGTCTGGTGAACGAAGGCAATATTCACGGCGTGGTCTATCAGAACATGTCAGGCGCGGCGGGCGAACTGGTGCATCGCAAGTTCGATGCTCTGGCTGAAGCGCGCAAATGGGATGTCAACGACAGCAACCGCAACGCGTATTTCCGTACGTTCGTGTTGGAAGCATACAAGGACTTCTACAAGAAGACCACCGATATGCTGCGTGAAAACGGCATAAAACTGCTGATTTCCGACCAGAATATGGTCAGTTCTCCAGAGATGGCATTGATGCGCAAATCCTATGATTTTGTCGAAAACCACTATTATCTCAACCATCCGGAACTCATTGGCAAGGGTTGGAATCTTCCTGAACGTGTCAGATATACAAAGATATCGAATACATGGGATACAACTCTGCATTACATGGGACCATCACGTCTGATGGACAAGCCGTTCGCAATCACCGAATGGGATTTCTGCAGACCGAGCCCATACGCAACGGAAGGCGGACTGGCCATGGGGGCGTTCTCAAGCCTGCAGGATTGGGATCTGATCAATCATTTCTCCATCGCGGGCGACAGCGATCGCGCGCTCGGCTCTGAATCGAAACTGAGCAATTTCGACATCATGAACGATCCGCCGCGCATGTTCTCCGACCGCATCGGCTCTCTTTTGTTCTTGCGCGGCGATGTCCAGAAGGGCAAGAATGCCTACGCTGTTCTTGTCCCAGAGGATTTATACAGCACGAATCAGTTCAATAATACTTTCCCCGTGCTGCTTATGCGACTTTCCATGGTCGGCATGACGGGAAGCATCATCACGAAAGACAGTCCGCTGCCTTCCAATCTTCGCGCCGTATTCGGCTACACTGAAAAACCTTGCCGCGATTTGGGAGATGTTCCGTATATCGTGCTCAAGCCTGAGGATTTCGATTATGGAAAGATATACAATCGCATACTTGAACTCATAAAACAAGGCATTATCGAACCAAACGTTTTTGACGTAAAAGAAAACAAATACACCAGCGACACGGGTGAAATCTGCGTCAACTTCAGCAGGAATCTCTTCTCGGTCATCACGCCGCGCACCGAAGGCTTCAGCATCATGCCAGACCATGCAGCCGAAGGAAATTTCCTTCGCGTTTCGGAAATCAACCGCTACTGCGTGATTGCGGCGACATCATACGATGGCCTTCCTCTGGCGGAATCCAGACGCATCATGATTTCGCATCTGACCGAAATGGTAAACGACAATACGCGCTTCCGCAATGATGGCAATATGAACATTGTTGAGGACTGGGGCAGCGGCACTGCACTTCTGCATTTGGGAAAGGCGAAAATCACTCTGAATCTTGGTGGTGACGATGTCCGCCCGCGTCTTTTCGCCTGCGATCTTTCAGGCGAACGACTTTTCGAAGTGCCGTTTGAAATGAAAGACGGAAGACTCACATTCACCGCTGACAATTTCGTCGATGGAAAAGCAATCCTGACCTACGAACTGCTTCGTCAATAGACGGAATAGCGACATATTCGACAACATTCTTCGATGCGCCTCATCCTTTCCACTATAAGGGTGGGGCACGATCTCATTTGGTTTTCTTCGTTCTCAAGTAGTTGTTGGATTTTGATAGTTACTTCTGCCAGATTCCCATCGGCCAACAATGGAATCAGAGATTTGCTTCCAACGGTAGATTTATTCCACCATTTCCATTGAAACAATAATCTTGCTGGTTTCT
>JAKSPA010000023.1 GCA_024405235.1 Lentisphaeria bacterium | reverse complement strand
CGCTTCGCTCAACCTGCGGTTATGCTTCACTCGCCTTGCTCCGCAAGGCTCTGGAGAGTAGTCCAACACTTTGTTAGGACAGAGACAAAAACAAAGCCAATGGCTTGGTGTCATACCAAAGTCATTGGCTTCTTGCGATTCTATTGGTGAAGAAAACTATGCGTTTTCAGAAGGGGCTGCAGCAGCGTCCTTTTCGCTGGGCTTGATCCAGAAGGCGAAGATCAAAATAAGAGCGCCGATGAATGGAATCAGCAGCAGAAGTTGCAGCCATCCGCTCTTGTTGATGTCATGGAGACGTCTTGCGCCGATAGCCAGTGATGGAACCAGAATGGCAAGACTAAAAAGCCAGCTGAGCCAGCTGGAGATTGCTCCAAGAATGCCGCCGATTACGCAGCAGACTAGAACGAACATCCAGAACTGCTTGCGGGTTGCCTTGCCTTCGAAGTTGGCGTACTGCTTTAAGGCGTCTGTGAACTGGTTGAGTGCATCTTTGCAGAAATCCATGTGTTTTTCTCCTTTGTTGGTTTAGGGTTAGATTTCGTTGGTCGCTTGGAAGAGCGCCTGATGTCGAAGACCTATTGTAAGGGTTGGCTGGAGAGCTAGTTGCATGCTCTTCTGAAGTTTCGGAACGTCAAGCGTGTTTGGAATCTGGATTTGCCAGACCATGGTGTATTCGCCATTGTGGATTCTGCTGGCGAGATCAACGATGTTGATTCCGCGTTCCTTCAGATATTGGGACAACGTGGCGACAAGACCAGGCTGGTCGGGGCCTGAGGCGGTCAGGATGTATGTGTCGTCCTGACGTGGAGCATCGTGGAGATCGTCGGGCATAAAAGGCAAGACGCCGAATTGTGCTCCCTGCAATGTCGTGATGGATTCCAGAACATTGCGGATATGTTTTTCAGTGATGTTTTCGGGATATTCACCCAAAAGAATCATTGAAAAATAGCCGCGAAGGACCGTCTGGCTGACGTCAAGAAGATTGCCGCCGATTTTTTTGACGGCGGAGGAAATCTCCGCGACGATGCCTACTTGGTCGTGAAACATTACCGAGATGGCGAAGCAGTGCGTTGCTGTGCCCATGAAACCGATTCCTTTTCCGTTGTGAGACAGCCTCTGCCGAAATGATGATTTTCGACAGAGGCGAATTTGAGTAGATTAGCGATGGCGTGCGACCTTTCTGTCGTAGTCGTAGAGGTCGTTGAGCCATGCGTTGCCGACGGTGACCTTGCTGCGGTTGCAGAACTCGTCGTAGACGGCTTCCCATGGAGCGCCCTTGAGCTCTTCGAGCAGAGCCATCTTCATGGCGTTGTCGTTGTCCTTTTCGAACTTCTTGAGGATGGCTGTGGGCTCGAGCAGTGCGAAGAGCAGTGCCTTCTGAGTCGCGCGGGAGCCGACCACCCATGCGCCGATGCGGTCGATTGCGCCGTCGAAGAAATCAAGCGCGATATACGTCTTGCTGAGGAAGTTGCAACGGACGAGCTGCAGGAAGAGATTGCGAAGATCGTCGTTGAAATTGACGACGTGGTCGGAGTCCCAGCGGATGCCTCTGGAGACGTGGAGGAGAAGTTCCTTCTGGAATGGGACGATGGAAGCGACCTTGTCGTGGATGGTTTCGGTGGGATGGAAGTGTCCCATGTCGAAGGTCAGCATGACGTCCTGCGCCGGACGTGAACCGACGTATGACATGTAGAATTCATGCGATCCGACGGTGTAGTCTTCCGCGCCGATGCCGAAGAGCTTCGATTCTACGCCGTCACGGATGTATTTGGGATTGTATTTGACGGAGAAGATTTCGTCGTAGGAGTCCTTGAGATGCTTTCTCGGAGTCAGACGATCGACAGGCTGATCCTTGGCGCCATCGGGGACCCAGTGGTTCACGACGCACGGCGAGCCCTGCGCCTTTCCCATTGCGGCTGCGATTTCGCGGCACTGCTTGTCGTGTCTGATCCAGAAGTCGCGGATTCTCTTGTCGGTGCTGGAGAGTGTGTATCCGCTGTTTGCGAGCGGGTGTGCGAAGAAGGTCGGATTGAAGTCGAGAGCGAGTCCCTGTTTCTTTGCCCACTTCATCCAGTTCTTGAAATGCTCAGGAGTGATTTCGTCGCGATCGACGGATTTGCCGTTGGTTTCGGCATAGATCGCGTGGAGATTGAAGCGCTTGAGGCCAGGGATAAGTTTCAGAGCGACTTCTGCGTCGGCTCTGAGCTGATCAGCGTTCATTGCGCAGCCTGGATAGTTGCCCGTGCTCATGATGCCGCCGCTGCCAACGCTTGTCTCGTGGATTTCGAAGCCGTGGACATCATCGCCCTGCCAGCAGTGCAGCGAGATAGGGGTCTTGGCAAGTGTGTCGAGCGCCTTGTCTGTATCGACTCCTAGTTCGGCGAAATACTTTTTGGCAAGCTCGTAGCGCTGTTTGATTTCGGCGCCTGTCATTGGTTTGAATGGCATTTGTGCTCCTGTGATTTGATGGTGATGTAGTGACGATTAGAAAAGAAGAAAAAGGTGTCAATGGATGAGTGTGAGGCGGAGCGGAATGCGTTGTTTTGGCAGGCTCCAGCTGTCTGAGAAGCGAATTTCCAGTGCGGCGGCATTGGACTTTTCGTTTTCATCCACGCGCAGGATTCGAGTGAAGGATTTGGTTTCTCCTGGCTGAATCGCGCCGAAATAGAAGAGTTTTCCATCAAGGCCGTCAATGCGCGAGAAGGATCTTGCGACAAGGCATGAAGTCTGTGTCTCGCCCGAATTGGTGACGGTGATGGTCAGCGGGAACGCTTCCCCTGCTGTTGCGAACGCGAAATCCTTTGGGAGAGTCGCCTTGCATTGCAGTGCATCCTGTTCAGGCTTCTTTTTGCTGAGCGCGAAATCAAGACCATAGGCGAGAAGGATTTCGAATTTTTCGTCTTCCTCGATGCGCATTTCATCGCTTTGGCGTCGCTGCGGCATTGTTCTTGTCAGGGGGATGTTGATTGGATCGAAGCCTGGCACGTCGATTGTGAAGTCGAATAGTCTGATGCCTAGATCATCGAACTTGTCGAGAATGTTTAGTTGGTTTTCGGTGTCGTGGATGATTCCGTTCGCGTCGGTTTTGAGGAGTATTCCATTCACCATGACATCGGTGTCGGCAAGTGGGCCGGCATCCTGCGTGATGACGCGCTGATTGCTTTCGCCCTCCCATGTCTCTCCATCCAGTCGTTCGTAGTCGTAGGTGCCATGGTCGTCATCCTTGCCTGGCGTGAATATTCTCAGAAGAGCCTCGTAGATTCTGACCTCCGTGAGTGTCTTGTGTTCTATCTTCTTGAGAACGAAGGCAGGCTGTCTGTCGTCGCCGACGATTTTGATTTCGGCCTGGAGCGCATATTCAGAGGACGTGTCTCTGATTTCCGTTCTGAGATAGGTTCCCCTGCATCGCGTAACGCGTGCGGTGTGTTGCTGGTCTCTGAAATTCACTCCGTCGAGCAGTTTCTGCATCACCTCTTGCGAAAGTCCGATTCCATCGTCTTCGGTCGGTTGCTGCTGTGCGAAAATCGTGCAAGCCAGAAGAGAGAGGAAAATGCTTGAAAGCAATTTGTTCATGGTTAATTCTCCTCCTGGATTGTGTTGTCGGTTGCTTGTGATTCTTCTGGTTGCGGAGCGGGGTCGGCTGCCATCGTGTCGTTTGCGGTCTCTTCCATTTCCTCCGCGATTTCCAATTCGATTTCGGCAAGCATTGCATTTTTGCCTGCGCTTGCATCGACGACGAGCGCGAGGCCCAGTTCGGGATAATTCATCCACGGCAGTTCATTGTGGACTGCGTCCTTCCCTGCCGTTTTTGCAAGGCAGGCGCGCGGATCCCAAATACGCGCCATGGTCATTCCGAAACGCTGCAGCGCCTCTCTGTCCTTCGATGTCTTGTTCGTCGAGTTGTCGAGCCATAGTGCCTGTTTGATGGTCAGAGCGTAGTTGCCGAGGGATTTCAGCTGCTCTTCATTGGGCAGGGCGCAATTGAATCCGCAGAGATGTCCGAGGGATGCGGCGACTATTTTCGCTTCGGAAAGCGTCAGACCCTCTTTTACGAAATGCTCCTGGTCCCTGTCGAGTTCCTCTTCCGAAAGTTCTGGCGAACATGCATGTCTGATGCTCCTGTATTGCTCTTTGGTCAGAGGCGTTTGGGTAATGTATCCCTTTGGAGAATACAGTACGAAGACGATGCCCTGGCTGCATGTGAATTCCGCTGGTGGCGGAACTTTTGCTATGCTTGCGTTGATGCTCTGGAGGGCCTGTTGCAGTTGGCGTTTGGCGTTTTCCTGTTCACGGCCGTACTTCTGCAGATTGTCCAGATAGAGCGAGAGATACGTCTGTTCCTGTTTGAGGAGCTTGTGGTTGCCCGAATAGAGCGTCAAGTCGTTCTTGAACAGCACTTGGTTGTCGTTCTCTCTTTGGACATCGGCGGTTGCGTCGATTATGCGTTTCTGCAATTTCAATGCGCCCTTTAGAAAATCGGCAGGTGTCGCTGCCTTTGGAAGATCGCGCAGGTCCGAGCCAAGCTTGGTCAGTGTCACTTGGTTTGCCGTGTGTCGTTCCTGAAGCGCGGTGAAGTCGTTCATGATGTCCTGGAAACTGGAATTCTTGACGGCTTCCTGTGCGCGTGCGCAGACCATGCATAGGAGAAGCAGAATGGAAAGCAGTAGTCTCATGTGCTTGGCGTTTTTTTGTGGGGGGAGCGTTGAAAGAGCGAGAATCGCGGCGGTTTTTGCGGACCGCCGCGCGATGGAGTTCCTTTATCAGCCGATGGAGATTCCGTTCTGGCAGATTGTCTCGTAGCGTTTGTATGCCTCTGTCCAGATGTCCGCATCGGTCGGTTTGTAGATCTGCGTGGCTTCCGAACGTTTGACGATTTCTCGTGCCGTATTGAGATCGGCGATCGTCCCTGTGGCGATTCCCTGGCCGAGGATGTTTCCGAAGGCAGTTGCTTCAACAGGGCCTGTGATGACGGTCGCCTGGATTGCGTTTGCCGTGAATTCGTTCAGAAGGCCGTTCTGGCAGCCGCCACCGACGAGATGCAGCGTGGAGAGCTTCTGGTTTGTGAGTGCCTCCAGTTCATTCCATGTCTGGCGGTAGCGCAGTGCAAGCGATTCAAGTGCGACGCGGATGATCTGCGCGGGCGTTTCCGGAATCATCTGGCCAGTTTCGTGGCAGAAGGATTTGATGCGCGACGGCATGTCACCAGGTGCCTCGAAGAGCTTGTCGTTGGGGTTGATGATAGCGTAGAAGGGCTGAGCCTCTTCGCGGGCCATGGTGGTCAGTTCCGCGAACGAGTATTTGTTTCCTTCGCGAATCCACTGGTTTCTGCACTCCTGGATGATCCAGAGACCCATGATGTTCTTGAGGAAGCGGATTGTGTTTCCGACGCCGCCTTCGTTCGTGTAGTTTGCAGCCTGCGCCTCCTTGGTGGCCAGCGGCTTCGGAAGTTCCACGCCCATGAGGCTCCATGTTCCGCTGGAAAGGTATGCCCAGCCTGTTTCGTTGACGGCAGGAACTGCGGCGACGGCGCTGGCCGTGTCATGGCTGCCGATGAGAATGACGGGAATCGGTCCGCAGTTGAATTCCTTCTGGATCTCTTCCGTGAGCGTTCCAGCGATGGTGCAGGATGGAGTGATTTGTGGGAAGAGACTGCGTTTCAGGCCGAGCGCGTCGATGATCTTCCATGACCAGTCGCCTGTATTGGGATTGAAGAGCTGGCTGGTGGTGGCGATGGAATATTCGGCGGCGACCTTTCCGCAGAGGAGATATGTGAGCGCGTTCGGCATGAAGAGGAGCTTGTCAGCCTGCTGCAGCGCTGCCTCGTTGTCTCTGATCGACGCCGAGAGCTGGAAGATTGTATTCAGCGTCATGAACTGGATGCCAGTTTCGCTGTAGATGTCGTCCTTTGAGATGCGCTGGAAGGTCCATGGCATGACATCGTCTGTGCGTTGGTCGCGATAGTGGTGCGGCAGTCCGATGAGCTTTCCGTCGCTTCCGAGATAGCATACATCGACTCCCCATGTGTCGATGCCAATTCCGTCGATGTTCTCGCCTTTTGCCAATGCTTTGCGGAGTCCCTCTTTGATTTCGGCGAATAGTGTGTTGATGTCCCAGAAGAGTTCCTTTCCGACCGTGTAGGGGCCGTTTGCGAAGCGGTGAAGTTCCTCAAGCTGGATGGAATTGCCGTCGTAATGTCCGATGATCGCGCGTCCGCTGGAAGCACCAAGATCAAATGCGAGGTAGTTTTTCATAGTTCAGATTTTCAGCAGATTAGGGGTTATTTCGCCTGTATTTGTGTTGACGTCGATTATTGCGAAAGTGTCATAGATGGTGAGCGAACCTGCGCCGATTTGCCATGCTCCGCATCCGTTTTCAGGCGCCGTGCAGAAGGACTTGTGGACATGTCCTGAAAGAATTGCCTGAAAGGCGCCATTCCGCGCATGTTCAGCGAGCCGCTGCCAATCGATGAATTTCGTTCTCCATGAGAGAGGATGGTTCCGTGGTCCCGCGATGGGAAAGTGCGTCGCAAGCACTCGCGCGTGCGCTCGCGCGGGATTTGATAGAATATAATCCAGTTTCTGCCATACGAAGGGTGAAAGTTCGCCTGTGGACTGCCAAATGCGGCATGGACGTGCAGGATTGAGCAAAATGAACTCGACGGGACCGACGGTGAAGGTCGTCGGCAGTTCTTCGAAGGCGGCTTTGCCGTCGTTCAATATGTTGAAGGCGTTCACGAGCGCATCGTGGTTTTGAGAAACGTATGCGTCGTGATTGCCAGGAACGTATAGGAAGTTCCCGTCTGCGGCTTCGAGCAGAGGCTTCAGAAGTTTCAGGGCATTGTCGAATTCTTCAGGCGAACCGATTGACGTCAGATCTCCCGTGCAGAGTGCCATGTCCGCGTTGATTGCGGAATAGTTTTCTGCAAGAAAGGCGATATTCTCCAGACGCAGTCTTTTCTGCCTGCAGGAGAATTGATTCAGCCTGCCGAAGAATCTCTTGTCAAGAAGGTATTTCCATTTCCATTCGACCAATCCCGCATGTATGTCGGAAAAGTGAAGAATTCTGAATATGCCTACCATTTTTGGGGGGAGGGAGACTGTCATGGGAACCAGGAGGTGGCTGTCAGTTTTCTGGAGTGTCGTTCAGTTCAGGATACTGCTGCAGGCGTCGCTGAAGTGTTCTTCTGCTGATGCCGAGAATCTCCGCCGCTTTCGTGCGATTGCCTTTGGCCTGTTCCAGCGCGCGCTTCATCGTGGCAAGTTCCGTCGAACGGATGTCAAGCGTCGTCGGCGAGGCGTCTGCGGAAATGGTCGCCGTCTGTTCTTCCGCCGATTGATTGTCGGCTGGCGCCACAAGCGCGTCGACGATTTCCTTCGGAATGTCGGTTACGGTCAGGAGCGTGCCTCTTGCCATGACTACCATTCGCTCGACGCAGTTCCGCAATTCGCGGATGTTTCCTGGCCACGCATAGGAGCAAAGCGCTTCCGCCGCGTCCTGAGTGATGCCTGTGATCTCGCGGCCGTTGTCTCTTGCCGTCACTGTAAGGAAATGGTCGAGAAGCGGTCTGATGTCTTCAGGATGCTCTCTGAGCGGCGGCAGTTTCAGATTGACGACGTTGAGACGGTAGAAGAGGTCTTCGCGGAATGTTCCGTCCTTCACCATGGCCTTGAGGTCTCTGTTCGTCGCTGCGACGAGCCGGACGTCAACAGGAATGGTCGTCGAACCGCCGACGCGTTCCAGATTCCGTGTTTCGAGCACGCGGAGAAGCTTGACTTGCGTGGAGAGGGAGATCTCGCCGATTTCGTCAAGGAAGAGGGTGCCATGGTCTGCGCGTTCGAAACGCCCGATGAAGCGTTCGTTCGCGCCAGTGAAGGCGCCTTTCTCGTGTCCGAAGAGTTCGCTTTCGAGGAGATTTTCGTTCAAGGCTGCGCAATGGACGGCCACGAACGGCGCATTCGCGCGTGGACTCCATGAATGCATCGCATGCGCGAACAGCTCTTTGCCTGTGCCGCTTTCGCCTGTGATGAGGACCGTCGAACGCGAGTCGGCGACTTGTTTCGCCTCTTCGATCAGCGCTTTCATGACAGGCGACGTGCCGATTATGCCTTCAGCCGAACTCGCCGCAGATTTCTTCAGCGCGGCCTTGCGTTCTGCCAGAACTTCAAGCCCACGGTCGATCATCATCTCCAGATCGTCCAGTTTGATGGGTTTCGTAAGATAATCGTATGCTCCTGCGCGCATGGCGGACATTGCGGTCTGGACGGATCCGTATGCGGTTAGCATGATTATGAGCGGAGCGTCGGGCCACGAAGAGACCTCTTTGGTGAATGCCATTCCGTCCATGCCTGGCATTCTGAGATCCGTCAGGACGATATCGACTTTCCGTGACTTCAGGATGTTCATGCCCTGGCTGGCCGAATCCGCAAGCAGTATGTCGTATTTGTCGGCAAATGCGTCCCGCAGACCTTCGCGTGAGTTGCGTTCGTCGTCGATGACTAGAATTACGGGAAAGATTGGCATTATTCTTGTGGTGCTGTAAGGCGCCTGACGATTCTCGCCTGGCGTGGGATGCTGATTGTGAAGGCTGCGCCGCTGCCTGGCCTGCAGTCTACGGCGAGATCGCCGCCGTGGGGGCGGACGATTCGGTCAACTATAAGCAGGCCGAGGCCGTTTCCGCCTTCTTTGGTCGTGTATTGCGCTTCGAGTAGGCGCGATATCTGCTCTTTCGTGAGGCCAGGGCCGTTGTCGGCGAATCTGAGATGGACATATACGTCGTCCACGCTGCATGAAATTCGGATTTCTCCGCCGTTCGGCATCGCCTGCATTGCGTTCTTCAGCAGATTGAAGAAGGCCTGCGTGAGCTGTCCGCCATCACCGTTGACGGCAGGAACGACGTCTGGAAAATCCATCAAGACTCCGACCTCTTTGGATTTCAGTTCAGGCTCAAGAAAGCCCAGCGCGTCTATGAGGAGTTCCTGCAGATTCACTGGAGACATAGACAACTGCGTGGGACGGACCGCGCTGAGAAAATTCGTGACGATGCTGTCCAGTCGCTTTAGCTCCTGGTCGCCTATTTCCACAAAGTGTTCCACGGCGCTGCGCAAGACGTCCGCATCTGGATTGTTCAGTTTTCGTTTGAGAATCTGCAGATGGATTCCGAGAGCATTGAGCGGATTGCCCAATTCGTGCGCCACGCCTGCCGCCAATTGAGTTATGGCGGTGACTCGCTGCGTCTCGATGGTCTTTTCGTTGTCTTCGCGGCGTTCTGTCACATCATGGAAGATAAGCGTTGCGAGAAGCTGCTCTTCGTTTTCCAGTTTAGGCGGTTCAGGGGCGGGAAGGATGTAGAATGAGAGGAAGCGCCGTTCCGGATAGAAAATTTCGATTTCGTGTCTGCTGAAGCGCCCCCATTCGTCGGCTGGGACTTGCAGAAGTCCGCTGAGGTCTATCTGGCGGATATAGCGTTCGACTGGTTTGCCGATTGCATCCTTGGTGATTCCGAAGAGGCGCATTGCGGAAGGATTGACGATGCGCATGCGAAGAGCGTTGTCAAGTACGATGACGCCTTCGCGGATAGTGTCGAATATTTCCTCGAAGAATCCTGTGGTGTTCAGTTCGCTGCGGAGATATTTCCGCAGAGTCGCGGCATCCAGTTTTTCCAAACGATCCTGCAGACGGTCGCGAAAATTATTCCTTCGCAATGACATATTTGGATGCTATATGTGACCTAATTGTTTGTTGACCAATTGGTCGGCTTGAAAGAATCACGATGGAAATCTATGAAAAAAGCCGACGGTTCCAGCGCCGAGGCGCCGGTTTGCCCGCCGGCTTTGGTGTCTCTGAATTATGATTTCAGATCTTTGCGCGGATTAGTAGCGCTTGTGGAAAGAGGGCTTGTAGACCTTCCAGGTGGTGGACTGATCAGTGTCGTTGATGACGTATGCGGGCTCGATGATCGGATCCCAACCGAAGGGGAAGGTGACGGTTTCGACAACGCCGACGCACTCGCGGACGAGGAAGCGCCAGAGACCGAGGCCGACGCCCTTGGAGCATCCTGCCAGATCGCCTTCAGCCTTTGTGACGCGGAAGATGTTGCTGGGGACTTCGACGATGCCGAAGAGCACGTTGCAGATGCCGCGGCCGAACTGGTCGGCGGGACGGCGGTCGATGACGGGATCCAGCTGCATGTCGTCAAGGCAGAAGTCGTATCCTGCGATGCCGGTGAAGAAGTCAATGATTTCGACAGGGCGGATTGCGATGTAGAAATGGATCAGCAGGAGATCAAGCTGGAGTCTGATGTCCCACTTGTCGCGTCTGAAGTGATAGGAGTCGACGTTGGGATCGCGTGCGTCGGTTTCGGCGCGCCACGGACCGAAGGCGGCTGTCGCGTACTTTGCCTTGTGGAATTCAAAGGCGTTCTGGTTCTTTTCGTAGTAGTCGACGAGCCAGAGTGGTGGCAGGAAGTGCGGGAATGCCATACCGGTTTCGCAGTTCGCATAGAGAGAGAGCTGCGCGTAGTCGGTGATAGCGACTTCAGCACCGATGCCAGGGCCTAGAGCGACGCCGCAGCGGACGATGTCCAGCAGGTCGGAGAAGCGGTTCCACAGGTAGAGTTCGGTTTTGACGATGGCGCCATTGGGATCAAGAAGGTCATAGGACGTGCTGATTTCCTGTGCTTTGACAGGAGAGAAGCTCATTGCAGTGACCAGCGCAAGAATTCCGAAAAGAAGTTTGACTTGACTCTTGAACATTTTCGTGTTTTCTTTTTTTGGAGGTTTTTAGGAATGTATGATATATGAGAATTTATTTCAGATTTCTCAATTTAGCCCATAAATGAAAAATTTAAAGCGAAAATCGAAGAAATTTTTCAGAAAGTGGCAAAATAATTGCGTTTTTTATGAAAATTTTGGAAAAAGAAGAGATTTTGCGTTTAAATCCGTCAACGATTTTTTGATGTGCGAGACGATGATGAATCCGCGATTATCGGAAGCGTTGCGCCATTTATTGATTAGAAATACGGATTTTTCCGTCAGCGTCGCATCGAGACCGTTGAACGGTTCGTCCAGAAAGAGGATTTCTGGCGAATTGGCGAGTGCGCGGATGAGGCTGACTCTCTGCGCCTCTCCTCCAGAGAGCGTTCCGGCCATTGCGGGGGCTTTTTCAGCGAGTCCCAGAAAATCGAGCATTTCCAGAAGTGGAGCGTCGTTGGGTTTCCTTTGCACAAGTCGAATGTTGTCGATGACGGTAAGCCATGGCATCAGTCTCGCCTCCTGAAAGACGAAACCGATGTTGTCTGTGGCTATTGTAATCGATCCAGCGGTGGGATTCAGCAGTCCTGCCGCCAATTTCAGGAATGTTGTCTTTCCCGTTCCCGATGGCGCGTCCAGATGGATTGCATCTCCTTCTTTCAGAGTCCACGTGACATTTCGCAGGAGCGGTTCGGTCGCGTTCTTCCAAGAGAAGGAGACATTGTCGAATTTCAGCAGCGGCGTGTCTTTCATTTTCGGAGTTTCCTGACGACGGTCGTTTCAAGCGTGATTCCGAGAATTGCTATGACAAGCGTCCAAGCGAAGAGTTCGGGGAGATTCAGATTCCTGTAGTTGTTGAAGATTCGGGCGCCGATGCCGTTTGGCGCACCAAAGAATTCGGCGGTTGCAGTGACCTTCCATGCTATGCCGAAAGCGTATGAAAAACCGGCCGCGAGGCCTTGTGCGATGCCTGGCAGGATGATCTTCCTAAGTTGTTTCAGATATGGTATTCGGTAGATGTGCGCTACATCGAACCACCGTTCGTCAAGTGCGCGGACAGCATTCGCCGTCGTGATGAAAAGCACAGGAACGACAGAAAGGAAAGTCACCATCAGAGGCACGATTCCGCCGACGGAGAGCCAAACCAGCAGCATCGATATCCAGACGATCGGCGGGCAGCTCTGGACAAGCGTGACGACTGGCGTGATTGCGTCCATGAAATGCGGATGTCGTCCGACTGCTATTCCTGCCAGAATTCCCGCAAGGCTTCCGAGTGCGAGGCCTCCTGCGCCTCTTGAGAGCGTGGCCGCTATCTCAAGCCATGCGTCTGGCTGCGAGAGAATGCGCGCAAGAGCCATGAAAGTCTCCGACGGCGCGGGAATGACGCGCCCGCCGTTCAGCAGGAAGAGAAGCTGCCATGCTATCAGGCAGATCAGAAAGGGCAATGCTGTCCAGAGGCGTTTCATTCTGCTGTGGCGGAGGGCTCTTTCTCCGACTTTGCGGTGGATGCGGCAGGCCAGTCCTTCAGAATGCGCGTGCCGTTGACGAAGGCCAGAATTCTAAGCGTCGCCGCATCGTCGGTCATTCCTGCGAAAAGCACAAGGCTGACGGGACATTTCTCGCAACGCCGTGCGTCAAGTTCGGCATAGCCGCGCTGCGACAAGCTTCTTGATACAATCTGCAGCTCGTCGTCGGTCATGCCAGCGTCGCGCAGTGGTTTCAGGACATTCATCTCGCCAAGATGCTCCTCCAATGTCTTTACGTCGATTGCGATGGGATGCATTCCCTTCAGCTCGCGGCTTGACATGACGGTGGGATACATTCCGGCAAACGGGCGTTTTGACGGCAGATAGGCCGTGCGGCAGCTCGCGCATGCCAATA
>JAKSPA010000229.1 GCA_024405235.1 Lentisphaeria bacterium | reverse complement strand
GTCCCATGATTCTGGTGCCGCGCTGATTTCGTCATCGATCGCCATGCGTTTTCTTCCGCTTTCAGTCTGCGCGAGAGCGGCTCTGCTCATCCATGCGAGCACGGTGGTGCCACCCCAGGAGGAGTTTATGATTCCCACTGGCAGATTTGGAAATTTTTTTCGGAGGAAGAGAGCGAACCATGCGCCGATTGCCGTGAAATCTGGCGCAGTGTCTTTATTGGAGAGCTGCCAGATTGGTCCTGGCACGGCGATGTCGCATGGAGAGATTACCGCATCGTCTCGTGTAGTGAAGCATCTAATAAGAGGATCGTTGCCGCCTTCCGCGACATATTGCTGAGTCTGCGCCAATGGATCGCCAGGCGCAAAGGCCTTGAGGGGATATTCCGCGTTCGATTGTCCCGATACGAGCCAGACTTCGCCTACCATGATGTCTTTGCAGACGATTTCTTCGCCGCATGAAGAGGTCACTTTGAGTTCGTATGGACCGCCTTCCGGAAGCGCCTTGAAGCGCAATTCGAAACGTCCGTCCCACGAAGACATGCCAGTGAGATGCTGTCCAGCGAAAGTGGCGTCTATGCGGCTGCGTGGCTGTTCTGCCCATCCCCATAGAACGATTGCTTTGTTACGCTGAACAACGGCGTGATCCGTCCAAAGTGAAGCTAGTCTCATTTCCTTCTGCTGATTGTACGATTTTAATGGAAAGTATTTTCGGAAATGTAATTCATCATGAGATAATCGTAGAGGAAATATCGTTTTTTTCTGAAATATAGTTATACCATCTTTATAGTGGCGATTAAATTAGGAAATGTGTTCGGTGAAAATCGTTTTCATCCTGTAACTATGTGATATATGGAAGATGCAACGCACATTTCAGTGAAGGTATCCAATGGACAGTACAATGTCTCTATTGGTCGTGGTGCTTTGAAGGCGCTTCCTCTGGAACTTTCGCGTCTGAATATCCCGCGTGTATGCGTTGTCTCCGACAGCACAGTGGCGCGTCTGCATTGGAGCAGGCTTTCGCCAATTCTTCCTCAAGACAGCGCTTTTTTTGAGTTTCCAGCAGGAGAATCCAGCAAGACTCCTGAGACTGTTCTGAAAATATTGAATTTTCTGGCTGACAATGGCTTCACGCGAAATGACGCCGTGCTTGCGTTCGGCGGCGGCGTGACGGGCGACGTAGCGGGTTTCGCCGCTTCTGTCTATTTGCGCGGCATTCGCGTCGTCCAGATGCCGACGACGCTTCTTGCCGCGATAGATTCCTCCGTCGGCGGCAAGACTGGCGTAGACCTGCCGCAGGGCAAGAATCTGATGGGAAGTTTCTGGCAGCCTTCTGCCGTGATCTGCGATACAGAATTGCTTGAGACTCTTCCGCAGGAGGATTATCTGGACGGCATAGCGGAGGCGCTGAAATGCGGCGTAATTGGCGATGAAGGGCTGTTCGGCTTGCTAGAAGAGTGCGATGGTGTTCGGGGAATTGCAGGGGAAATCATTTCGCCATGCGTGTCGCTCAAGGCGAGATTTGTGGAAATGGACGAATTTGATAGAGGCGATCGTGCGCTGCTTAATTTCGGACATACAATCGGACATGCGGTGGAGCTTGCAAGCGACTACGGTGTTTCTCATGGCCGTGCCGTCGGCATAGGCATGGTTCGCATGACCCGCTATGCCGAAAAACGCGGATTATGCCATGATGGACTGAGCAATAGAATTGCCAATGTGTTGAAACGCCACGGATTGCCCACTGAGTGCGACTATTCATGGACGGAGCTGAAGAACGGCATATTGCATGACAAGAAACGCGCCGCTTCGGACATGCGCATCGTCTATCCTCTTGAAATTGGCCATTGCGTCAGCAGACTTGTTCCAACGGAGGAACTTGTTGAGATATGAGCGAAGTGCTTCTGACAAATCGCCGATGGAACGAGACGATAGTCGTTCCTTCCTCGAAGGCTCTGGCGCACCGCGCGATCATCTGCGCCGGATTGTCGGAAACGCCGTTGGAGAATCTGCGAATCCGTGGCGGACTTTCGGACGATCTGCTCGTCACTGCTGCTGCGGTTGCAAAATTTCACAGCGGCGCGGATGTCGATTTCGGTGAATCTGGCAGTTCGCTGCGATTTCTAGTCCCTGTCTTTGCCGCTCTTGGAAAACGGATGCGATTTACAGGCGGCGAGCGCCTTTCCGAACGGCCTATCGCGCCGCTGCTGTCTGAACTTGCGCGTCATGGCGTTCGAATTTCAGCTGAGCGCCTCCCATTTGAGATTTCAGGCAATTTGGATGGCGGTGAATTCGTCCTGCCTGGAAATGTTTCTTCGCAGTTTGTCACGGGATTGCTTTTGGCTTTGCCGCTGACGGAAAAAGGCGGCGTTGTGCGGTTGTCGTCGCCTCTGGAATCCAAACCGTATGTCGATATGACCGTGCAGATTCTGTCGAAATTCGGTGTTGCGGTCGAGGCGGGAGAGGATTTCTGGCGTGTTCCGCCGTCATCTCGCTATTGCAGACGCGACGATGTTCTGGAGATCGAAGGCGACTGGTCGTCTGCCGCGTTTCCGATGGTCGCCGCTGCAATCGGTTCAGAGGCGATTGCAGTTGGCGGCTTAAAAGAAGATTCGCTTCAGGGGGACAGACGCATTGCAGATTTGCTTGTGCAATTCGGTGCGCATGTCGATTTCCACGACGGAATGTGCGTGGTCTCCCGCGGAAGTCTTCGCGCGTTCGGCGATATCGACGTTCATGACATGCCCGACAGTGTGCCTGCACTGGCGGTTCTGGCAGGCGTGTCGGAAGGAGTCACGCGCTTCACGCATTGCGGACGTCTGCGCCTGAAGGAATCCGACCGCCTTGAGGCAGTCCGTTCGATGATAGTCGCATTGGGCGGAAGGGCGACTGCTTGCGGAGATGCGCTGGAAGTCCATGGCGTGGAGCGGTATGCGGGCGGAATAGTCGATGGCTGCAACGATCACCGCATAGTCATGGCCGCAGCAGCTGCCGCGTGCGCTTCTTCTGGATGCGTGAGAAGTATCGGCGGGGAGGCAGTCTCCAAATCGTGGAAGAATTTTTGGCAGGAAACAGGAGCGAAATAGACAATGAGCACATTCGGCACAAAAATCAAAGTGACGATTTTCGGTGAGTCGCATGCAGCCGCCGTGGGATGCATTCTGGAAGGACTTCCTGCTGGCGAACGAATCAATCTCAGAGCTCTGAATGCCTTTTTGGCGCGCCGCGCGCCAGGCCGAAGCGCTTTGAGTTCGCAGCGTAAAGAGGCGGATGAACCGCAGTTCCTGTCGGGACTCAAGGACGGCGTTCTGACAGGCGCCGCCCTTTCAGCCATTGTAACCAACGACGACA
>JAKSPA010000228.1 GCA_024405235.1 Lentisphaeria bacterium | reverse complement strand
CCTCTTCCATGAGATCAGGAATCAGATCGCGTGCAACGTGCTTTTCTATGACCGTCGTCAGCGAGAACCAATTCTCATCGGAGAGGTGCGCGACGGTCGGACGCTGCAGCGCGGGAAGTTTTGCCAGCACGGCCTGAAGCTTGTCCTTGTGGACGTTCATCATGAGTCCCACGCGGTTTTCGGCGGCGAGAACCGCCTTGAGGAGCATGGCGAGACGCTCCATCTTCTGGCGCTTGAACGGATCCTTCGCGGCTTCCTTGTTGGCGATGAAGCGCGTTGTGGTTTCGCAGAGCGTGTCGATGATCTTGAGGTTGTTCGCCTTGAGGCTGGAGCCGGTCTCGGTGATTTCAACGATTGCCTCTGCAAGATGCGGCGGCTTGACTTCCGTAGCGCCCAAGCTGAATTCGACATTGGCGGTTACGCCGTGCTTGGCGAGATAGCGCTGAGTCATGCCGACCGCTTCCGTGGCGATGCGTTTGCCTTCCAGATCCTTCGGTCCCTTGATGTCAGAGTCGTTGGGAACCGCCAGCACCCATCTGAGAGGATTGCGGCCGACCTTGCCATAGACGAGTTCAGCAATCTCGACGACCTCAAGGCCGTTCTCCATGATCCAGTCGTAGCCAGTCAGACCTGCATCGAGCAGGCCTTCCGCAACGTAGCGGGACATCTCCTGCGCACGGATGAGAACGCATTCGATTTCCGGATCGTCGATGGTGGGATAGTATGAGCGGGACTTGATGTCGATCTTGTATCCCGCCTGTTTGAACATTGCGACGGTTGATTCTTCCAAGCTGCCCTTTGGCAGACCAAGTTTCAGCACGGCCATTGCTGTGTTCTCCTCTTATTTCTTGTAGACGGTTGCGGGATCGAAGACGCGCTCTTCGATGATGGTCAGGCTGCCGTCCTTTTCAACGCGGCGGAAGAAGCAGCTAGGATAGCCCTCGTGGCATGCGGAGCCGCCGACCTGTTCGATCTTGAAGATGACGGTGTCCATGTCGCAGTCCACGAGAATCTCCTTGACCTTCTGGATGTTTCCGGAGCTTTCGCCCTTGACCCAAAGGCGCTTGCGGCTGCGTGTCCAATAGGTCGCGATGCCAGTTTCAAGAGTTTTCTCCCACGCTTCGCGATTGATGTATGCGAGCATAAGGACTTCACCAGTCTTCCAGTCCTGAGCAACTGCTGGAATCAGTCCGTCGGCGCTCTTGGAAAAATCGAGTTCTACCATTGTTTTCTCCTGTTGTTTTTTTACTATGAAACGAAAGTGTTGTCGTCGCGATGCTATTTTCTGATTGCGGCCGAGGCGCCGTGCGCATCAAGGCCTTCTGCTGCCGTGAGTCGCGCGATGGCGGGCTGTTCGGCGAGAAGTGCATCGCGGTTGTAAGAAATCAGACTGGTTCGTCTGAAGAAGGCGTCGCCTGTAAGTCCGTTGAAGAATCGCGCGGTGCCGCCTGTCGGGAGGACGTGGCTGGGGCCTGCGATGTAGTCTCCGACGGGTTCTGGTGTGTATGCGCCCATGAAGATCGCGCCCGCGGCAGTGATTTTGGGTGCAAGCTCCTGCGCGTTTTCCACAAGAAGCTCCAGATGCTCTGGCGCATAGAGACTTGCGATCTTCGCGGCGTCATCCAAGTTGGCGGCTTCGATTAGGAAGACGCCGTTTTCAAGGACCTTCTGCACGCACTCCTGACGTTTCAGAAGCGCCGCCTGCCGTTCGATTTCCTTCGCGACGGCTTCCAGAACGCCGCGGTCCGTGGAGACCATCACCGCCTGCTCGCGGCCGGAGCCATGCTCGGCCTGCGAAAGCACATCGGCGGCGACGTATTCCGGATTGGCGCCGCCGTCTGCAAGCACCAGCACTTCAGAAGGGCCTGCGACCAGATCCAGCGCGACGGTGCCGTAGAGGCGGCGCTTCGCCGCCGCGACGTATGCATTGCCAGGACCGCAGATCTTCTCGACTCGCGGAATCGTCGCCGTGCCGTATGCCATCGCTGCAATTCCGTAGACGCCGCCGAGACGGTAGACGTCCGTCGCTCCGGCCGCCTTGCATGCATACAGCAGAGCAGGGTGTATTCCGCGCTCGCCGCCGGGAGGTGTGCAGACGATGATCTCCTTCACGCCTGCGGTCTTTGCGATAGCGACAGTGTGGCAGACCGTTGAGACGAGCGGCGCGGTGCCGCCTGGGATGTAGCATCCGACGATGTCGAGCGGATGGAACTGCTCGCCGAGCACCACGCCAGGCCGCGGCGAGTAAGTCCAGCCCTTCGGCAGCGTGTGGCTGTAGAAATCCTGAATGTGCGCAACTGCCATGTCGATGGCCGCCTTGTCTTCCTGCGGAACTTTTGCGCACGCGGCTTCGATTTCCGCATCGGTCACGCGAAATTGGGCGGGCGTCAGTTCGGTGCGGTCGAATTTCGCAGCATATTCGCATAGTGCGTCGTCGCCGCGTTCTTTGACGGCGTCAATGATTTCGGATGCGGCCTTGTCTGCATCCGCGCCTATTGCTGCACGGCTGAAAAGCGCCTGTATTTTTTTATCGAAATCGGAATCGTTGCGGTAGATGAATTGCATGGTAGTGTAGGACTCACGTGAAAGGGAGGCCGAAACGGCATTTGCCGACGGTACAAAATGAAATGTGCTGTACTGTACCGCTTCTCGCGAAAACTGTCGGAAAGTTCAAGTGTCTTTTTTTTTTGCGCTTTGAAGTAGTTCTGCTTTTATAGTCGCAAAAATCGCCATTCCTCATTATGTTATGATTTTACGGCGCAAATCAACACAGCGACGCATCGCAAGCGTTTGTTTTTTCAGACACCAGACATTCTATGCCCAAAGTTTTCGTATCAGGTTGTTATGACATGCTTCATTCGGGGCATGTCGCTTTTTTCGAGGAGGCGTCCACGTACGGCGACCTCTATGTGGGCATTGGTTCTGACAGGACTATATTCCAGCTGAAGAACCGCAAGACGGTGAATTGCGAGGCAGAGCGTCTCTATATGGTCAAGGCGCTCCGCTGTGTGAAGGAGGCGTGGATCAACAAAGGCAGCGGGATATTGGATTTTGCGGAGGAGGTTGAACGGCTTCGTCCAGACATCTTCTTCGTGAATACGGATGGCTACTCGCAGGCCAAGCAGGATTTTTGCGACAGGCTTGGCATTCGGATGATCGTTAGCAATCGCCGTCCGCACGAGGGGCTTCCTGCGCGCTCTACGACAGCCCTTCGGCAGGAGTGCACGATTCCGTACCGTCTTGAATTGGGCGGCGGCTGGCTGGATCAGCCGATGGTCAATGGTCTCGTCAAGGGGCCTGTTGTTGTGATGTCCGTGGAGCCGCACATGGAATTCAACCATCGCAGCGGCATGGCGACCTC
>JAKSPA010000227.1 GCA_024405235.1 Lentisphaeria bacterium | reverse complement strand
GAAGCCGTTTTTATGGAAGAGCACGCAATCCGCCTCGAATTCGTCCGCCTGTTCATATTTCCAGACGATGGGCGTGATGGATTTCGGGAGCATGTCCAGCAGTTCAGGATGAGTGACAGCCATGTCGCCCCAGATCTGCGGCTTCTTGCCATATTTGGCGATGATGTCCGCGACTGTCTGAAGATGCTTGAAGAAAAGTTTTCCCTGGCCTATCTTCTTGCAGAGTTTCTCGCTCTTGCCGTGTCCGAGTTCAAAGGTCTCGTCGAAACCGATATTGCATTCGTCTGCAGTGAAATTCGGAAGCAGTTCCGCAAGATGTCGTTCTAGGAACTCGTTGGCCTCCGCGCCGGGAGACATGACTGAATGCATCTTGCAATCCCATGGTTCGAAATACCATCCGTCCTCGCATTCGGCAAGATCCTTGTAGCGCTCCGCGCCAAACCATTTGGTGAGATGGCCGAAGCAATTGAAATTCGGTATCAGTTTGATGAAATGCTCAAGGCAGAATGCATCCAGCTCCTGAATCTGCGCAGGCGAGAAGGCGCCTGTGTCATACCAGACATCTTCGTCGGCAGTGAATGTGAACGGATGCTCCATGTAGAGTTCGAATTCATTATAGCGCAGGCGAGAAAGGGATTCGATAAGCGACTTCAGCGTCTCCATGGTCGGAATCTTTCCGCGCGAGACATCAAGCATGTATCCGCGACGTGCAAGAACCGGCGCGTCGATGATTTCGCATTTTGGACACAGTCCGCGATTTGCTGCGACAAGTTCCGCAACTTCCATCAGTCCGTAGAAGAATCCTGCGTCGGTGGAGGCCTCAAGCACGGCAGGCGTTTTCGCTGTGTTCAGACGGTAGCCCTGAGCGGCGCATTTGCCATTGCGCACGCAGCGCAGGAATGCAAATTTGTCGGCAATCACGCCGCATGTCGTCGTCAAGCGCGAAGGCGCCTTGCGTGAAAGCTCCGCCGCAATTGCAGCCGCGCGTGCCTTCAGCGGGAAACCAGCGTCTTCCGGAAGAACGATGAACGACGCGGCAGGCAGAGCCATATTGCCGCTCTTCTTGGAAAATTTCTCTGGAGTGAAGACTGTTTGCATCTCTTTTTTCCTCTTCTAGAACTTCTAGTTATTTTTTTCAAAAGCGGAACGCTGTTTCCAGCGGTAATCGCGAGAGAGACCGCTGGCTTCGATTGCATCACCGACAGCATCGCGCCACTTGCGAAGCACCTTTGGATCGTGCGTATAGACAGTCAGGCCCTGGACCAATTCCGTTGGAATCTCTAGCGCTGTCCTGGCCTGTTCCAGCCATTCGGCCTTCTCGTCAGCCAGCGTCTGGTCTTTTTCGACCTTCTGGACAAGATCCTCCAGAATGCGAACGTATGCGAAATCCTGCATGCCGTCGCGGAAATTCTCCAAACGGATGCTTGGAAGCGGATTACCGTTCGTATCGCAGTAAATCAGCGAACCATCGCCATGATAGGTCGTGTACGAAACGGGATTCCATGTGGTATACGGCCCCTTGTCAATGCCGGTGTTCTTGTTCCAAAAATCCGTATAGTAGTAGAGGAATCCGTCTGGACGGTATTTGGCGGGCATGGCTCCCATCAGGAGGCGCGTCTCGATTGGAGAATACTCCACGAACCAGTTGCAGAAGGGATTCAATGGTCCGCAGCAGATATACCACCAGACGAAGGTGCCGTTCGCCTGCGCCTTGCGCACCTTTTCCAGAATGTAGCCGTTGGTAAGGGGGCACCACGCGTCCACGCTCTTGGCCAGAGTATCTTCGCCGCATGACACATCGAAACTCGTGGTCATGAACTTCACGCCTGGAAATTCGTCATGGATTCGCTTTGCCACGGTTTCAATATATTCAAACTCCTCTGGCTTGCATTCGTCAAAGCCGTAGATGTATGCGTAGTCGAGAAGGCCCAACTCGCGCGCTTACTCGTATGTGGGACGCATGTGGTTCACGAACTTCTCCACTTCGCGTTCGAAACTGCCTGGCTTGCCGACGTGGTCTTTGACGCCAGAGATAAACGAACTTCCCAGATTGAAGGAAGAAAGCCGTCCCTGTTCACGGAGATACAGAATCACATCCCAATCTGGTTCTCCCCAACGATAGAGCTGATCGAAATCAACATGATAGTCGCCAAGGAAATCCGCATAGACGTATTTCATGGCTTGCCACTTTTCCGTTTTCGCACCTGCAATTTCCGGTGGTTCGGTATGAATTGCCGTCGGCAGCGGCGTCTGTTCTGGCAGAAGGAAATCACGGACATGGATTGTGAGATTGAGTTCGACTGGTTCGACGCCATCCGCCTGAACGGTCAATTTTCCCGTATAGATGCCAGGCCGCTGTCTCTTGTCTGAATAGATTCGAATCCAGAATGACTGAATATCCCCTGCTTCAATGTCGCACGAGTGCTGGAAATTCAGAATCGGATCTGGCCACCAGCCTATATAATCAGGATTGTAGGGAGGATTATTTTTTGTCTGGACATAGCCTACGGTCTGGCACTCTATTCGAACTGCAGGAAAAATCAACCCATCCGCCGAATGCAAATCGGAGGGAACGACGCTGACATTCTTCAATCCGCGATTATATCCGCACACCGCAAGCTGGAAACTCTGCCATTCATTGCGGGCCAGCGTGACTGTCTCATCACGGCGAATCGAATAATCGAAGGGATGATCTTTCGGCATGACGCGCTCCATGGAACTTGCCACGCCCACTACCATCTCACTCCCCTTGGCCGCATAATCGAAGCGCTTCTGGTAAAACTGCCGAATGCACTCGTTTCTGATGGCATTCATCTCCTTCAGGCGACCATACAGTTGCGGAATAACTGATGGATCACTTGAAAAAAGCCCCGTAATCTTGTCAAAACGGCCGCGTGCATCTTCAAGCAACCGCTGGAGTTCGGGACGCAGTTCCTCTGTTTCTTCCGCAAATGCATTTCCAAGACTTTCCAATTCCAAAAACATCTTCTCCGCCAGCGGCACGACATGGTCACGGACATCCGCCAGGAACTTGTTTGAATACATGGGCGGCTCTTCGCCTGGCTTCAGCAGATAGATTCCGCCGATATAGAGGTCGGTATCCTTGGAAGATGTGTTGCTGGATATATGCACAAGAGACATGTCCGTCCAGTCGATCTTCGCCTCCATCTTGCTAAACGGAAGCACTATGCGTAGAATCTCGTATTCGCCGGAAAGCCAGAAATTCCCTAACAGACAAAAAGCGATTTTTGTCTTGGAATCCGAAGCATATACTGAAAAGGAACTGCGCGACGCGCCCGCGTTCACTACATCCAGAACCATTCGATCGTAGCCACTCCAGTCCTTGACATCGGGCACGCCGTCCACACACGGCCATACATTCATTCCGTCTTTGTAGGCTGGTGTCCTATATCTCACACCATGAA
>JAKSPA010000226.1 GCA_024405235.1 Lentisphaeria bacterium | reverse complement strand
AGTCGTTGGTGTAGAGCAGCATGCCCAGCTGGAGCTGCTTCAGGTTGTTGACGCAGCTGATGGCGCGGGCCTTCTCGCGGGCCTTGGAGAGTGCAGGAAGCAACATGGAGGCCAGAATCGCGATGATCGCGATGACGACCAGCAGTTCGATTAGAGTAAAAGATTTTCTCATGTTTTTTTTCCTTTTTTTGTGGTGGAACTTATTGGGCTATTAACAACAGCTTTGTTGTTGTTGCACCTAATGTAATGGGAAAAATATTCATAAGAAACATATATTTTTGCCAATTATATCACTTTCTTGCACTTTGAGCCATAAAGCTAAAATGTTGTAGAAAAAACTATGTTCGACTATATGAAATATACTTTTTTTGCGTAGGCAGAGGCAGGTGGGATGGATGGATGGGCCATGTGTGGGATGTGTGGGATAGTTCAGTGTGCAGGTAGTTTGAGTATATAAAAAAAGGGCTGTTGCATCCTCTGCGTGAGGTTATTGCAACAGCCCCTTTTGTGCTTGAATACGTTGTGTTTCGGCTTGTCTGCCTACTTCAGCGCCTGCTGTATTTCCTCAAGATTGCCATAGAGGAAGACGCGCGTGTCGAATGGCGCCATGTCGAACTCGAAGGTATCCGTTTGGCGTGCAACAACTTCGCCGCTGTAGATTTCGACGACGTCGGCGACTTTCGGCAGGTGGATTGTCTTGTGGCCGCCGCCTGCGGTATGGATGCTGACGATGTTCTTGCTGGCGAAGACGTTGTCCTTTGTGTCGGAGAAGAAGAATACTCCGGCGCTACGTGCGACGTTCTGCAGGAATGAGTGATCAAGATCGGTGGTTCCGTAGAAGAATGTTTTGCCCTTTCTTGCCACGGCCACGCCGCTGTTGTCATTGTATTGCGCCAGCGGGACGGCGTTCTTGTCGACGACCTTGAAGCGCGTCCTCGCGCCGTAGTCCTGTCCGGCGATTGCGCCGTTGGCGAAGCGGATGCGCAGGTTTCCTGCACCGTCGTTTTCCATATTCATTCCGACGCATTCGGAGAGGCTCTTGGTGGAGAAGCCGTTGTCGTCGATGAAGCCTGTGCCGTAGGTGAAGACGGTTGTGATGTTGTTGTCGCGGAGGTATTTGATGGCTTCGCGCAGCTTGGGCGTGTCCTTGAAGGAGTTCAGGAAGATTACCATCTTGTATTCCTTGCCGTGCTTAACCACGTCGTCCAGCATGATCATGTCCACAGGAGCGCCGATCTGTGCCAGCGGAATGCGCTGATAGTAGAGGAGGTCGCCGTATATGGGAAGGATTTTGCGTTTGGAATCCTGCAGTTCGCCTTTGTCGTTGTACTTGTAGCGGTCCCGATCCTTCACGAATACTTCTCTGGTGGTGACGGATACATAGCGGACGGCCTCCTCGTCGACGACGGCGGCGATTTCAGCGGAAGGATCGGAGCCGTGCTCCATCAAGTACTGTCCTGCCTTTATGGTTTTGCCGAACATCTCACGGATTGCAGGGTGGGCGAGTTCGTTGCCGCCCACCAGAGGCAGATGGTTCATCGGAACATTGCGGCTCAGAGTCATGCCGACATTTCGCTTCAGGATGTTAAGCGTCATTTCCAGATTCGGCGTCTGTTCGTATTCCGTTTTGAAGGTGAGATGCGTTCGTGTATCGTCCTCTGTGAGTGAGAGTTTTCCTGCTTTGCGGATTGCTCCGTAGGGTTTCATGTCAGCGTTGGGTGCGCCATAGCTGCGGACGCCGTAGCTGTGTGGGGAGAGGAAGAAGTCAAAATTAGGGGAATCGAGCAGGCGCTGGAGGTTGTTGTGGCCACCGCCGTTCACGCTGGAAAACATATTGGAATACTCCATGTGGTAGCCGTAGTAGGCGCCGACCAGCTTGTTGTTGTGGCAGACATCCTTCACGACCTTCGCGATGCTGTCCACGAAATTGGAGATGGTCTCGCTGTAGTACTTGGAGTAGAGGATGGTCAGTGCGTCTGCCTTCGGGCTGTGGAAGGTGCCGTCCATGCTATTCATGCGCTCTGCGCGGCCAGGAATGCCTTTGGTGACGATGCCGTTCTTCGCGGCGTATCTCTCGAAGTCGTGGATGGCGTATTCGCTGTAGTCGGCGAAGCGGTTGGAGTGTGCTGCCCATCCCTGCCATTCGCAGGAGTAGCCGCCCTGCAGATTGTAGAGGAGCGTGCGGCTTCCGAAGTATTTCTCGATGTGTTCGACCAAGGCGCGCACGGCATTTTCAGCATCGTGAAGCGCGTCGAGATTGCTGAAGGATACAGGAGCGACGTAGTACTGGTGCTGCGAGCCGTCATCGAACAGGCAGATGCGTTCCGGATAGGTAGTACGGTACCAGTTGCCTGGATGGCACCACACATAGAGGCCCAGTTTGCAGCCAGGGAAGCGCTGGAAGGTTGCGTTGAAGCAACGATCGATGGCTGTGAAGTCGTATTGGTCGGGCCCAAGCCACCAGTTTGTATCGCTGGAGCCGCCAAGACGAAGGGCGATTGTGTTGAAAGGGGAGCCTTCGCCTTCCATGCCTGAGTGGGTGGAAAGTGGCTCCAGATGGTCTTGGACAGTCAGCATGTTGAAGAAGTATGGCTTGCCGTTCACCATGGGAATAGGGCCGTTCTCAGTCTTGGCGATGCTGGAGACAAGAGGCTCGCCTGGAGTGGCGTCGCCGTCGGTGGTGAAATCCACATGGTTGTCGCCAGTCGCCTTGCCGCCGACCATGCCGAACTCCCAGTACATCTTGATGGGAGCACCGTAGTATTCGCCGTTGTAGCCGCTGAAATGTATGTCAATGCTGCCGTCTTCATTCATGGTTCCGTTCAGTTCGGCGGCACTTCCCGCGAAATCGCGAAGAACCTGTCCATTGAAAAGACAGAGACGTGCGGAGAACTTTTCGTCGCCGCGGAAACCCTTCTTGCTGGTGAAGCGCACGTCGGCCGTGACCTTCTTCCGCTGGAGAAGCTTTACGTTAACGGCCTCGCCCTTTGCCTGGATGCTCATGTATTTCTTTGGAGTGAATTTCGTCCATGGCGGTGCGGGAGGACCAGGACGTTTTGTCACAGGCTCCCAGCCAGAACAGCCGAAATCAGGCTGTTGCCATCCTTCGGGGGCATTCCCTTCCAGACCAACCGCCTGGTCTGCCGCGAGGACAATGAACTTGTCATCGGCCAGCAGCAGCTGGAGGTCCATCATCAGACCGCCGATGTCTCCCGTGTTGAGATATGTGATGGCAAGAGTGTTCTCGCCTACCACGAAGTAGTCCTCCGGAATTGGGAAGGAATCTATGTTCATCCAATCGATGCTCCACAGTTCGTGGGGCACGTGTCTGCCATTCACCCACACGTTTTCCACCTGATCATCGCAGACGCTCTGCCAGAGGGTTTTCGCCACTGGGTTGTCAATTGTGAATTTGATCAGTAGATTGCACTTCCCGACGTATTTGAAGTCCTTTGCG
>JAKSPA010000225.1 GCA_024405235.1 Lentisphaeria bacterium | reverse complement strand
ATTGTGCTGCGCCCAATGCGGCTTAATTCCTACCCTCTTGGGGAACATAGCGTATTGGAATTATCTCGGTCCTGGTGCTGGTTTCGGCGGCAGCTGATGAGATTGTCTAACCTGTGTAGGAGCGGATTTCGGTGATTTTTTCGGCACGGGTTTCGGTGCAGGCTTTGGGGCGGGATGCGGCACGGGCTTTGGAGCGGGATGCGGCACGGGCTTTGGTGCGGGATGCGGCACAGGCTTTGGTGCGGGATTATGGTGCACTTTCGGCGGCGGATTATTGTGATGATGGTGGTGAGACGATTCCTCGACGACGCAGCCAGACAGCAGCAAGGCTCCTGCAGCAAGAATTCCCAGAAGGGCTTTCTTCATGATGTATTATCCTATTTTAAGGTGGAAGGGAAAAAAAGTTTTTGATTTGGACTAATTATAATACGCCAATCAAGGCTTTCTTTCCAAAAAATAGAAAAAAACATGTAGTCAGCAATATCTGAAGTTTTATCATCATGCTCCGCTCCTTCGAAGCAATTTTCACGTTCTGCATTAATAGAATCTATCGTCTGACTGTTACAGACTACTGGTTTTCTTTTTCCAGAGGGAAAAATACCTTTCCTTGGGCAAATGCCTTGATTGCATCATCCAAATGCGTGGCAAGTCCTAAAAGACGCTTCCGTCTGGCCGCCAAATTGACAAGACTGTCCTTTCTCTTGCGGAATTCCTTTGGCGACAAAGTCGGATCGTCGCCATAAGGCGTTTTGCAGAGGACATGGCATCCATGCCGAATTGCAAAATGGCATCCCTCATAATGATATTCATTCGGGAGGCAGACATCCACGATAGTCGGCGAACTTTCCTGCAGTTGTTCCTCTGGCGAAATGTAGCCTTTGGGCGCATAGCCTAAAATCTTCTCCAAGGCGGATTGTGCAACGGCGATTTCCGACTCGTCCTTTACGAGAAAGGAGGCGATTCTGCATCCGCAGGAATGCCATGCTTCCGCATGACGGAGGCCCGTTTCGCCTGCACCGAACAGCGCGACGCATGGATGCTCCGGAAGAGTCGTTTCAAGAAGAGGTTCGACGACTATAATGCCGTCATGCAGCAAACGCTGTATTTGCGAAGAGAGGACATTTCTCCTGAAACCGACCATCTTGGTTCCCTTGAATCCAAACAGTTCGGCGATGTTTTCCATCGTCAGTGCCTTGTATATTGGACATGGGAAATCGCTTATGGCTTCATCACGGCTGTTGTCGGAAATATCTTCCGTGATAAGAATGAACGCGAGCTTGTTGCGATGTTGCAATAGGCGTTGTCGGCCCGTTTCGGCAATTCCGGCACGGACTGCGAACGGCGCGAGTTTCTTCAATTGTGCAAGGCTTTCTACGTCCATCTTTGATAGATGAAAAAAGCCGATGACAAGATTGCCATCGGCGTAATGCTCAAGTCAGCGAGATAGGTTTGATGGCTTATGCATTTTCGGGAGCGAGGAATTCCGCGCGCTCCTGTTCCATGACTAGCTTGATGACGTCGGCGTTGTTCTTGCAGTTCGGCAGTTCGCTGACGAACTTCTGTGAACGCAGCAGGCGCGCCATGCATCCCATCAGATGCAGATGGAGCTCGATGTTCTGGCTGCAGACAAGGAAGAAGAAGTGCACGGGCTTGTCATCTGGAGCGCCGAAATCGATGCCGTCCTTCGAGTAGCCGTAGATGATTGCGGCACTTGCGCGCAGAGTCGCGATTGGATCGCGTGGGTGCGGGATAGCGATTCCTTCGCCAACGCCTGTGGACAGGATGTTCTCGCGCTGGAGGCACTTGGAACGCAATTCGCTTGCATCCAGAACGAGACCATAGAGCAGACGCGAGTCGGTCAGTTCCTTGATGACGTCTTCCTTGTTCTTGCTCTTCAGGTTCAGAAGGATGCGGTTCTCGTTCATGACGCGGCTGACTGGAATGCCAATCTGAGGACGAGTGATGATGCTGTTGGCCTGGGTCTCTTTTGCGGCCAGTTCAAGTTCTGTCTGACCTTCTGCGGGAGCCTTCGGGCTCTCGGCGCCCTTGCCGAAGAAAATCTTGTCGATTTCACTTCCCATGAAACGCCACTGACCACCGATCTTTGTGCCAGAAATGACCTTTCTGTCTATCATGCGCTGGATGGTTCGCTCGTTTACGCGAAGATATTCGGCCAACTCTTTCAGGGTGAGAATCATTTTGTGTGTCCTCTCTTTTTTATGGACAATCTATGACAAAAAAGGAAAAAATTACGAATTTTACAGAAGATAATCCCAAAATCTAACTTTGCAAGCCATTGCAAGAAAAAATATGACAATTTACGACATTTTTTGATAATTCTGCCCTTGTGTCCCTTTGGTCCCTTGTGTCCCTTGTGTCCCTTGTGTCCCTTCTAAAAAAAAGTATAATTTTCACCTAAGAAATAGTTGCAAATTATGCTAGGCTTATTATATTAAGCCGTTTTCCGTCAACCCCCTTTTGTTAAATAGAATTCTGGAGGATTAATCCATGGCAACAAGTACCTTCCGTAACAAGAATTGTGTCCGTCCCCGCAAGACTGGTGCTGACAAGCGCCGTCGTTGCCTGGTCCAGCGCCGTCGTCTGGTCAGCCTTGGCCTGAGCGAAGAGGTCGTGGCGAAGATGCCTGTCGACGTCCTGCGCATGAAGCTCAAGGAACCCAAGAAGGTTCTGGCCGAAGTTGCAAAGGCCGCAGAGAAGACCGAGGCATAATACACGTTCTTGTGTGAGAAAAGGCACGAGGTGACAGATCGCCCCGTGCCTTTTTTTATTTTTGAAACATACGCGCGTGCGAGTGCGTGTATAAGGCAAATCCTTTTCGTTTGGGAGAAACAGAATGCAGTGTCCAAAGTGTCATTCCTTTGAAGACAAGGTCATCGACACTCGAATCATGAACAACGGCGAAACCATACGCCGTCGCCGTCAGTGTTTGAACTGCAACTTCCGTTTTTCCACTGTGGAGTCGATTATTCCCGTGAATATCGCCACGATTCTCAAGCGTGACGGTCGGCGGGAGGAATTTTCTCCAGAGAAGCTAAGAGAAGGCATACGGATGGCGTGCTGGAAGCGCAACATCAGTGCCGAAACGCTTGACAAGATCGTCGGAGACATCACGATCAAGCTGACGCTATTGCCTCAGGACGAAGTGCCGTCCAACGTCATTGGCGAAATGGTAATGGATGCATTGAAGACGGTTGACGAAGTCGCCTATGTACGCTATGCGTCCGTCTATCGTCATTTCCAGGACACAAGGGCGTTCGTGAAGGAAATCAAGCAGTTGAACAAGCCTTAAGGCCAGCCGTTGGAAAAGCCCTTTGAAGCTCCTGTCAAACCAGAGGAATAGAAGTGATCAACACATCGGCCAGCACGCTCTTTGTCTATGATCAGGAGAGAGAATACTATATCAGCCTGGACAGCGAAGAGTTGCGCCGTGAACTACGC
>JAKSPA010000224.1 GCA_024405235.1 Lentisphaeria bacterium | reverse complement strand
GCCGCAGGCGCGGAATACCGTCTTGTCGTCAGAAACGAGCAGACGCTTGCCGAACGCGAGTTCGCATTGCCTGCGGTTGTCGCTGGAGCGGTGATTTCAGCAGAGAAGCCTGCGTATGATTTCGGTGAGGCGATCGCGCTGACGATTCGCGCGACAGACAAGGCGCCGAAGCAGCCTGGCAGTGTCGTCTTGAAAAAGCGTGACGAGGAGATAGCAAAGATTCAGCTTTCCGCTGGACAGGATCGCGTGGAAATCGCCGCCGGCGAGAAGGAAGGCGTGCTGATTGCGACACTGTATGCGAAGGATGGTTCGCCGATGGCCGAACGTCTTGTCTTCCGTCGTCCGAAATTCCGCATCAATACGACAATAGAAGGACTCGACAAGGATTATACGCCAGGTGACAAGGTCACGTTGACGATTGCCACCACGGACGATTCAGGCAATCCTGTTTCCGCGAATGTCGGCATTACCATCACCGATGCGTCTGTGAAGGATCTTGTGGACAAACGGGACATCGCGCCGCGTCTGCCTGCGATGGTCTATCTGGAGAACGAAGTGCGTTCTTTCGCGGATGCGGGGGACTATTTCAATCCGGAGGATCCGCTGGCGTCCGTGAAGATCGATCTGCTGCTTGGAACGCAGGGATGGCGACGTTTCGTTGAGGTGCGCAACAACGAGATTGCGCAGAATTACGCCGATGCACTCAGACGCATTCTTGCGCCGAAGGTCACGATTAGGCCGCCGCTTGTTTACGCGTATGATGGAGTAGGTGGCGCTGTGAATGGCGGCAATGCCGCGCGTGGCGCCGGGCGTTTCTTCAAACGGCTTTTCGGAGCAGAAGTTAAAGAGGCTGCTGTGGCGGACATGATGGTTGTCGAGGAGGAGGCGATGCCAGTGCCCGCCGCAATGGGAGCGGTTGATGATGACAATGTTCGTTTCGAAATGGGGGCGGATCCCTTTGACATTGAGGCACCAGTCGAGGCAATGGAGGCAAACGCGATTCTTGCAGAAGTGCCGGAAGCAGACATGGTCATGGCGGATATGGCGCCGGCACAGCTTGCGGCGAAGGCACGCATTGCTCCTGCGCCAAGACGTCGCCGTATATGGATTCGCGAATATGCCCACAAGGCACGTGAGAACAGACGGCCTGGCGATCGCGTGGATTTCACGGAAACCGTCTATTGGGCTGCCTCGAAGCAGACCGACCCTCGCACTGGCAAGGCGGAAATTTCCTTTGAACTGCCCGATACGGTAGGCGCGTTCCAAGTGATGGCGGATTCCTTTGCAGACAACGGTGCTTTGGGCGAATACACTTCCGAACTGAAATCCGTCCAGCCCTTCTATGCCGAAATCAAGCTTCCGCTTTTCATGAGCGTCGGCGACCAGGCCATCGTTCCGATTACTCTGGTCAATGCCACCAAAGAGCCGCTGAATGCTCCGAATCTGGTTCTTGAATGCTCCGAAAAGGCGCGTATCATCGAGAAGCCTGTCTTCAATGCTGGCGACGCGCTGGCGCCAGGCGAGCGCCGTGCGCTTTTCGCACGTATCGAAGCGCTGTCGGCAGGCGACGTGTCGCTGAAAGTCCGCGCTGTCGCAGGCGGCAATAGCGATGCAGTCACGCGCGGTCTGACAGTCGTCAGCAGAATGTTCCCCTTCTCGGAAAGCGCAGGCGCGAGCGTTGGAAAGGATTCGCCGCTTGTTTTCAAGGTGACGATTCCCGCTGAAGTCGAAAACGGCTCCCAGAAGGTGGCCGCACAGGTCTATGCTTCTCCTGCCGCAACGATGGAAGCCGCCCTCAATGCGCTGCTCCGTCAGCCGCATGGTTGCTTCGAACAGACCAGTTCCACCAACTATCCGCTTGTCATGGCACAGCAGTATTTCCTTAGCCACGCAGGCTGCGATACCGCGAAGATCAAGAAGGCGCAGGAACTGCTCGACGAAGGCTACAAGAAACTCGTCTCCTTCGAATGTTCCAAAAAGGGCTACGAGTGGTTCGGCGAGAATCCTGGCCACGAGGCGCTTTCCGCATACGGTCTCATGGAATTCGCCGACATGGCGAAGGTGATGCCTGTCGACCAGGGAATGATTCAGGAGACACGCACATGGCTGATGAATCGTCGCGACGGCAATGGCGGCTTCCTGCGTAACGAGCGTTCGCTGGATTCCTTCGGACGCGCGCCTGCAAATACCACCGATGCGTATATCGTCTGGTCGCTCTTGGAGAGCGGTGAGAAGGCGGAGACGCTGAAGAAGGAGATCGAGGCGGTCGCCAAAAAGGCCGCTTCGTCGGAAGACGACTATCTGAAGGCTCTTGCGGCAAACATTCTCTTCCTTGCAGGGGACAAGGCGGGCGCAGAGAAATTCGCAGACATGCTTGTCGCCGACCAGCAGAAGGACGGTACGATGGCGCATCCAGGCCCGACCATCACCTGCTCCGGCGATGTCTCGCAGAATCTCGAATGCACCTCTCTGGCGGCTCTTGCATGGGTGCGATGCGGCGCCAAATACACGCTGAATACTGAATGCGCCATGAAGATGCTAGCGGCAGCTTGCGAAGGCGGCAAATTCGGTTCCACGCAGTCGACGGTTCTCGTACTCAAGGCGATCAACGCATACGATGCGTCCTTCGCAAAGCCGAAGGCGCCAGGCAGTGTGCAGCTGTGGCTTGACGGAAAGGCTTTCGGAACGCCAGTCGCATTCGATGCGGATTCGAAGGGCATTCTGGCGCTGCCTGATTGCGGACTTGCGCTGACTCCAGGCGAACACACGCTTGAAATCCGCCTCGCGGGCGAAAGCGAACTCACGTCGTCCATCGTCGTGAATGGGATGACGGCGCTCCCGAAGAATGGCGGCAATGTCTTGCTGGAGACTGCGTTGAGCAAGACGGAGGCGATCGAAGGCGAGCCGCTGCAGCTGTTGGTGAAGGTCACCAACGCGTCGCAGGAAGAGGCCAACATGCCCTTGGCGGTCGTGGCGATTCCAGGCGGTCTGGAGGTCCAGCATGACCAGTTGAAGGAACTGGTTAAGGCTGGCCGCATAGCTGCATACGAAGTGATCGACAACGCCGTGGTGCTCTACTGGCGCGGACTCAAGGCCGCCGAAAGCCTTCAGGTGCCTCTTGCGATGACTGCGGTCATTCCAGGCGAATACACTGCAGCCGCTTCTCGTGCATATCTCTACTACAGCGACAACGAGAAGCAGTACAAGCCTGGCACCGCCATTAAAATCACCCCTAGACAACGGTAGCAAATCGGCCTCGTGTGGCCCGCGTTCCACGTTGGAATAAATGTGAAAAAGATGTCAAGACAGATAAAAGTTGGAAAACTCCTGATCGGAGGCGGTGCGCCTATCGTGGTGCAATCCATGTGCAATACGTTGGCTGAAGATGCGGAGAGTACATTGGCGCAGATTGGTCGTCTTGCTGACGTCGGCTGCCAGCTGATTCGCGTGGCGCTGCCGCGC
>JAKSPA010000223.1 GCA_024405235.1 Lentisphaeria bacterium | reverse complement strand
TGGGGAAGCCAGTTCGTTCATCTATGCTCTGCAATCGTGCAGTTTGCCACTGCCGCTAATACCGTAGGCCTGAGGAACGCTATCGTCGAGAAGGACGCTAAGATATTCAGTCATGTGCGGCGCAAGCTGTCCTTTTCGCATATCGTCAAGCGTCATCCATTCCATTCTGCCTTCCTCTGATGACTTTAGTTCCCCTGAAAATGTTTGCGTTCTGTACATAAATACTATGTACTTTGAATTGTCCGACACCTCTGCGGGGGAGTTTTCCGCGCGTCTGCCGATGGTCTCCCACTCGACAATGCCGCACATTCTGAGATTCTCTATGCGAAGACCAGTCTCCTCGAAAATTTCACGCACAGCAGAGGCCGTGACTGATTCTCCTTCTTCAACATGCCCTCCTGGAAACGTCAGCCCACACCATGGATTTGTCTTCTTCGGAAGACGATGCTGCACCAGAACGCGTCCTGTGTTGGCATCCTCTATCATGACCATATTGCAAAGTGTGGTGTTCATTTATCGTCGGCGTGAGAACATCCAGCAAGAACGATTGCGTTGTCTGGAAGTTCTCAGTAGGTCGTCTGATGGATTCAGCAGAAAATCAATGCAATGGCTCCTGCGGCGAGGCAGTATATGCCGAATACCCAGAATTTGCCGATGAGTCTGATTTTTGCCAGCAGCGAGAGGGCTAGATAGCCGACGACAGCGGAGACGACGGTTGCGAACAAGAGGCCAAAAAGATGACCATCGGCCGACAGGTCGGAGAAATGTCTGAATTTAAGGACAATGGCTCCGAGGATAAGGGGAATGGATGCCAGGAACGAGAAGTCGAAGGCTTCCTTGCTATCCACCTTCAGCCAACGCGCGGCGGTATATGTGCTTCCTGAACGGCTGATGCCTGGCAGGATTGCGAAGGCCTGCGCCACGCCAATGAGCAGAGCCTGAAGCCAAGACGGTTTGGAGCCTGTCGGATTGATTTTCCAGCGAAGCGAGAGAAGGACGACCCCCGTGACCATAAGGAATGCGGCGATGATTTTGGGTGATTCGAAGGCTTTTTCGATTTGGTCGTTTGCGAGAAAGTAGATGATTCCAGCTGGAACGCATGAAATCGCGACGAGCATGGCGTATTTCCATGATGCAGTGTCTTTCTTCAGAAGTCCGTTGACGAGTTCGAAGATTCTTTTTTTGTAGAAGAGCAGGACGGCGATGAGTGTGCCGCCGTGCAGAAGTACTTCAAGCAACGGTCCTTCCGCGAGTTTGCCGAGATTCAGCGTGCCTTCCAGAAGCGCAAGATGTCCGCTGGAGGAAACTGGCAGGAATTCCGTAAGGCCTTGTATTATTGCAAGAAGCTGTAGTTTTATAAAATCCATGGATGTGGTTGTTATTGTCGCTTTAGATTCAGGTGAACGGCGAATGCGAGCATGGCCAAAGTCGGGAGGGTGCCTGCCAAAAGCCACCAGAGATGATTGTTTTTGCCGAGCACTAGAAATATTTGCGCCACAAGGTAGTATGCAACGAACAATCCGACTGCGGTGACAAAGCCCTTAACGGGAGTCGTGCGGCCTTTCGTGAGAGTGAGTGCGAAGCCAAGCAGGGTTGCAATGAGTGTCGCCAGTGGTGACGCAAGCCTGTATGCGGCGAGTGTCCCGACAAGATTGGCGTTTCTGCTGTCGGTGAAGATTTTTTTGCGTCGCATGCGCAGAAGATCCTTCAGCGGGAGTTCTTCAAGAGGCCTAGACTGAATAGCAATGTCGCGTGGATTCTCGCGATAGATGCGATTCGCGAGATTTTCAGCATTTGGGAATTCATCTAGGAAGAGCGCAGGCTTTGTGGATGGCAGATTGTCTTTGTAGTCATATTCCGTTATGCTGACCTTTTTGAAGAACCACTGTCCTGCATCTTTTGAATATTCTCCTTCTGCAGCGGAGAGAATTTTCAGCGGCCGTCCGCGGTCGTCTTGCGTGCATACGCTGATGCCATTGCATGGGGCATCGGCTTTGAAATCGGCGAAAAACCACTCCTGTTTCATCTTTGGCGTATAATATGCCAGCTGATTCAGCGTCGGTTTGGTGGATTTTCTATGTGCGTTGGTCTTTGACGATTTTTGGCGTGCAGGGTTGTCAAGGTAGTCGGTCTTTACCATTCCGACGTATCTGATGCACGCTGGCTGGATGAATTCCGAGAGTGCGAATATGGAGCAGCAGAGCAGGAGGGCGACGAGCCATACATAGGTCGCAGTATGCATAAGCGACAGTCCCGCTGAACGAATGGCTGTGAGTTCGTTGTTTTTTCCCAGCACCATGTTCATGAAGCTCACGGCGAGCATGGCGGAAATCGGGAAGGCCATCAGCAGATTTTCAGGAACTCTTGCAAGAAAATATTTTAGCGTCATTGACGCCGGAATATCGACGCCGTTGAAATCCGGAAGGTCGTCGAATACGGCAAGCAGCAGGCAGATTACGACGAATGCCGCGATGGAGCCGACGAGCGGCAAGGCAAATTCCCGCAGAAGGTGCCAGGCGAGTTTTTGCGGAAATTGCCTTGTTGAGGTCCTTTGCATGATATTACCCTTTACGGAGGGCATGTTGTCGTTCCGTCAGTAGATGCTTCTGGCGACGGAGATGTGTTTTACAAGGACTTTCGGAATCCATTCCTGAAGTGTGGATCTGCATCCGAAAATCAGCCATGTCAGCGGTGAAATCAGGCCGAAGAAGAAGGTGAAGATGAAGAAAAGGAATCCTTTTATGGGATAGACGCAGCCGCGGTCTGGCGTGATTACTACAAGGCCCCAGAAGCGCTGTCCGAGAGTCTGCCCGAATTTTGCAAGGAAGTACATATAATAAAGAGCGGCGACGAACCATGTGACGACGCAGAAGAGTGTCAGAGCCTTGGTTGGGCCGAGACTGTGCGATGCGAGCCAGCAGAAGAAGAGAATTCCCAGAGCGACAACCAGCAGTATGAGCAGATCTGTGAGTCCCGCCAGCAGTCTCACGAAGAAACTGCAGTCGTGGTATGTGACGCCTTCCTGCGAGAGTGCGTTTGCGAGAGGATCGAAATCGCCGCGCATTTCCAGACGCGCCTTCAACTGCGCCTTTGGATCGTTTGCGAATTGCTCTGCACGTTGAAGCATTTGCTCACGGAAGATTTTCTTGAGGCAATCTGTGTCCTTCGCCTTGCTCCAGATCGCAAGCATGGTGCTGCGTATCTGCGCGTTTTCCGTGATTGTGCCTGCTTCAGCGAGACGACGCAGCGCCTCTTCGTCCAGCGGACCGAGCTGTTCGCCGTTTTCCAGACTTACGATATATGCTTTTTCCATGTTTTTGAATGTTGTTGTTGGGGGTATGTGTCGTCAGCGCTTGTCGAAACTGAAGCCGAAGTGTTCTGAGAAGGGCCACCAGTCGAAGCATGGCGAACCGAGAAGCTGCCTGCGTGGAACAGGACCGAAGAATCTGCAATCCAGACTGTTGTCGGT
>JAKSPA010000222.1 GCA_024405235.1 Lentisphaeria bacterium | reverse complement strand
CGGAGTCTCTTCGTCGAATGCGCTGCAGGCGCAGGAGGACGCACTCTTGACGCCTCCCACATCGCCCTCCGCCAATCCACCGAAGGTTCCTGACTACTAGGCTTTCGCAAGCGCGCGTCCTGTATAGGCGCCGAGCGACGATGCTTCTTCGCGCAATTCCGTCAGGCCGGCAGACGCATTCTTCGCCTTGCGGTAGAGAGACACGGCCTGGTTCACCCATTGGGCTGATTTCAGACGACCCTCTATTTTCAGCGAAACGACGCCGAGACGCGAAAGTTCAGGCAATTCGTCCACCAGACACAAATCCTTCATGGACATCGGATGAGCCTCCTTCGCGTCGCCATCGACGAGTTTCCAACCGACTCTGCACGGCGATGCGCAGGCGCCTCTGTTGCCGCTTCTTCCGCCGACCCAACTGGACAAAAGGCAACGTCCAGAGGCGCAGAAGCACATTGCGCCTTGCCCGAATGTCTCTATGTCGATGCCTCCGACATTGCAGCAGGACGCTATTTCGTCATGCGTCAGTTCGCGTGCAAGAACCACGCGGTCGCAATGTAGTTCCTTTGCCATGCGCGCACCAGCACTGGACGACACGCCCGACTGGGTGCTCAAATGGAATTCAAGGCGCGGGAAAAATGGTCTCAGGGCAAGAATCGCCGGATCGCGGACAATTACCGCATCGACGCCGCACTCCTGCGCAAAGGCAAGCGTTCTGGCGGCGAGACCAGTCTCGCGCGTACATAAATCAATATTTACTGTCAGATGGGCCTTCGCGCCACGATCATGTATCTTGCGGACGACTTCCGCCAATTCCGCCTGACCGAAATTTTTCGCGCCTCGTCTGGCATTCAGTTTTTTCAATCCAAAGTAAACGGCATCCGCTCCCGCATCGAGGGCGGCCTCTAAAGTATCCGCATTGACAGGCGAAAGGATTTCCATTCGTTTCTTTGGATTCTGGACCACGTAAAACAAAGATTCCCCAGAACCGTCATAGTTCTGGGGAATCATGCGGAGATTAGCTAAAGCTTACTTCCACTTGAAGACCATCTTCGCGAAGTAGCTTGTATCCATGCGCTTTGCGCCAGGAGCGGGCACGCTGTTGTACTCGTTGGTGACGCCGACGCGGAGGCTGAGAGGATACTGGAAGATGACAGGAATGTCCAGAGAGGACTCGTGGATGACGCGATAGTCGTGGATGGAATCGAAGGTGGGCTGATAGGTCAGATCGGTGACCAGCTTGCCCCACTCCTGGATGTCGCGCTCGAAATGCAGGCCGAGTTCAAGACCTGTGGTGTCGGAATGAGAACCATCGGTGAACTTGCGGGACTTGGCATTGAAACCGGCGCGGAGGCGGAGCTTCGTCTTGGCTTCGTCGATGACGTAGTAACCACCACCGACATTGGCCTCTTCACGAATGCGGAGGCCGCTGGGGGTGTTGTGCTCGGCTTCGGCGTTTGCATACCAGATGGCGGAAGAGTCGCTGATCTTCTGCTCGTAGTCGATACCTGCCACCGCCTTCTTGGTGGTGGTGACATGGCTTTCGCGGCCGTAGTCGGCTTTTGCGTAGAGCTTCAGCTTGTCCACAGGGCCAGTCAGGCTTGCAACAGTGCCAATACCGCCGTTGAACTTCTCGACGTTGCCGGTCTTGCCAGTGATGTCCAGAGAGACTTCGCCATCCCACTTGCGGCTGGGGGGCAGTGTGGGATCTTCCATGCCTGCGGTCCACAGATACTTGATGTCAGCCATCGGAAGGGAGATTGCACCGCTTGCGGCCTGCTCGTCGCCACCGACGTTCAGGGAACCGCTGACGCGATCACCATTGACAGTGGAGACCTCGACGGAATCCGTTGTGTTCAGTTTGAGCAGTTTGTCGGCGGCGACGGTGATTTCGCCTGCGAAATCGGTCACGATGACGGCGTTGCCGTCTGTGATGCTCTTCAGTGTACCATTGATGACGGAGCCGTCAGAAAGAGTGAAGCGGTCAGCCATGGCAGAGGTGGCCAGAATCACGCCAGCGATTGCGGAAAGCAGTTTTTTCATTGTGATTTGTTGGTTTAGGGGATTGGTTTTCTCGTAAAAAAAAAGTAAATTCCTTAATATAACGCAACTACCAAGGCGCATTGACAATTATTGCCATTTTATTGCATTAAATTAAAATTACAAAGACAAATGTCGCCAGTGCAACAATCTCAGGCAGAACGACCCTCCTGATTGGAATTGCATTGCTGCCATCCAGTCTCTTTGACACATACACCACGCCAAGCATCAGGGGGATCAGACACACTGCCACAGGACTTGTCCCTAGAGCAATAAAGCATGAGAGGGAAGCCACCGCAGCACACACTTGCCAGCATCGAGAATTCAAATGACTTGTTGTCCACAAAGCCGCGCAGGAGAAAAGCGTCAGTGCAACATTTCCGCGTGCAATTGGCGTAATTGCGATAACAAGATAATCAGGAGCGGCAGTGATTAAACAAAAGAAGACAGCGGATGTTCTCGATGCATTAAACCTCCGCAGCAGCAACCACAGAAACACCGTCCTGCAAAGCAGACCGAAGAGACTGTGTATTGAATAGAACACCGGCCTATCACATCCAAATGTAAAATAATCGCATGCCAGAGAAACGATTGTAGTCGGCATATAATATCCGTGTTCATCGGATTTCGCAAACGCCTCGCAGACCGTTTTCCAGAAAGAATCAGGACAGGAGGGAATCCATTCCATCGGTTCAGCCAAAAGCAGGACAGGAATGAATGCGAGACACATTATGCCAAGGAGCAAAGACAACAGGCGTAAATCCGCCATGCTGATTCTTCGACCATCCTGCCTTCCGCTGTTCGTCATGCCCCCCTCTGTCCCATCATTTGACGTGCAGTGGGATGCACGCGCAGCATCAGTCTCTTCAACCATACGACTGTCCTCCGATGCACTGGATGAATTCATGCCTACCATGAATTGAGATGAACCTGTTCCGGCTGGAAATTGGTCCGTGCGGCCTTCGTCTCCGCTGGCCATCCAAGAGCGACCGCCGCCACTGGAATTATTTCCTCAGGCAATTTGAACAGTTTGCGAAGCGCCTCGACGCGCTCCTGTCTTGGATGGACACCAAGCCAGCAACCGCCAAGACCGAGCATCGATGCCGCGAGCAGCAGATTTTCCGTGCATGCGGAACAATCCTGAAGCATGTACGACAACTCCTGTCCGCACGCCCGCGAAAGATCGCCGCATACGAGAATGCCCAAAGGTGCATTCGCAAGAAACGCGCCGTTCGGAAGGCATTCGGAGACCTTTTTCTTGACTTCCTTGTCGTTGATAACAATGAACTCGGCGGGATAAGTCGCCTTGGCGGAAGGCGCCGCCATGGCCGCCGAAGAAGCCAAGGACCCCAAGCGCACGATTCCAAAAGCCTACATCAGCGGCATCCTCACCCCGGTGATCCTGGCCATGGGCGTGATGTTCTTCGCCGGTGGCGTAGGCGACT
>JAKSPA010000221.1 GCA_024405235.1 Lentisphaeria bacterium | reverse complement strand
GGGCGGCTGGGGCGGCTTGGGCGGCTATGGCGGCTATGGCGGCTATGGCGGCTATGGCGGCTATAACTGCCTAGAAAGGGTTGCGGAGATTCTTGGGCCGAGTCGGCTCCAGCGGTGATCGTTGCGAATTTGCGCGGTTGCAAGAGTCTCCTTGTCGGCTAGAACCATGAAATTCTTTTTGGTTCGAGTCATGCCGGTGTATATTAGTTTTTTTGTGAGGAAGATGCTGTTGTTCGCGGGAAGAGTCATAAGGACATTATCATAGTCGGATCCCTGCGATTTATGTATTGACATCGCGTAGGCGCATGTGTGTTCCGGCAATTGAGCGGGGCTGAAGTGCCTTATGGTTTCCTTGCCGAATGCATCAATGGTCTTGAAATGAATCTGACCGTTCTTGCATACTCCGATGTCGCCGTTGAGAAGTCCTGTCACTTTGTCGTTTCGTGTGACAAGAATAGGAACGCCGTCGGCGTATTCTCCCTTCTTGTTCAGAAGTTTGCGCATGAGCGAGTTCATGTTGGTCACGCCGTATGCGCCGTCGTAGATAGGGCAGAGGATCTTAAATTTCTCAAGATTTTCAAACATGTCGTCTATTTCGGCAGGTTGCATGGCGGGTGCAACAGGAATGCCTGCGAATTCAAGAAATTCGGCGAGTGTTTTGGCGATAGCGCATTTTTTGTCTCCGCTTATTTCCATTCCTCTAAATAGTCCCTGTTTGCCGACGGACCCTTTCGTGGAATAGAGTTCATCGACTTCTTCTGTCATCTCCGGTGCTTCCGACGAGACGAGTTTGTCTGTATAGTCGCATAGCTTCTGGTTGTCCCGCGAACGATAATTGACCACAAGACGATTGACGCATTTCTTAGGCAGGCTTTTGCAAAGAGCGGCGAGCACTTCTCCTGAATCAACGCTTTCAAGTTGGTTTTCGTCTCCGAGAAGAATCAGACGTGTGCCGTTTTTCAGTGCGGACAGCAGTTGGCTGAACATCTGAAGGGAGAGCATGGAGCATTCGTCGACTGCGACAAGATCGTAGTCGAGCGGATTCTCTGCGTTCGCCTTGGGGTAGTCGGTTTCCTGAATTATTCCAAGCAGCGAGTGGACGGTTCGCGGTTTAAGATTTGCCAGAATGTCAATTGTCTCTTTGCCGATGAATTCTGTGTCCAGCGTGGCGGTCAGCGCTTTTTCGATCGCCTGCTTCATGCGTGCGGCGGCCTTTCCTGTAGGTGCACAGATGGCGATTTTGAGCATGGCGTCCTGTTTGAGGGCAAGCGCGAGAATGGCAGCGAGGACGGTTGTCTTGCCGCGTCCAGGTCCGCCAGTGATTATGGATGCTTCCGAGAGCAGCGTGTTGAAAATGGCCTGCTGTTGGAAATCTTCCTCGAAATCCATGTTTTCGAAATGTTTGTTGGCCTTTTTGATATCAGCCTTTACGACATCTTGTAGAGATGCATCGATCAAAGGGGTTGCATTGGAGATGATTTCTCCCAGACGCGATGCGATATTGATTTCGTAGTCGTTAAAGCGTCTTAGAAAGACCATAGGCATATCGTTGAAAAGCTCCATGACGAGAGGCGCCTTTGCGTCTGGCGCGTTGTCTCGTGAAATAGCGTTGGTATGGAGCGACAGACATGTTTTGATCCAGTCGTTCAGCCATTTTTCAATCGTTTCAATTGAAACAGAAAGTGCTTTGGATTCTTTTATTTTTTCAACGAATTGCGCCTTCCATTCTAACAGATTGATGCATGAATGTCCCGCTGAGGTGGCGCGGAGCGCAAGGGCGGCCAAGAGCTCCAGAGCAGGCCTTTCGAGCGGATTGTCTTTCAAATCCGAGCGCCTTCCGATCATTTCTCCGAAAGCGGCCTGCAGAGCGTTCACGTGAGAATTTTCCTTTAGATAATTTAGCAAATCACTGCTCGTTTCCATGATTTTTCGTGCTGATAGATAAGTGAGTTCGTTGACTATTTGCGTTCAGTGGATTGGAATATGACGCCAATGCGTTTGTCCAATTCGTTCAGCAGTTTCCATGAGGGTTTGATGTAATGCACGCCTAAGTGCTTCTCCGCATCAAGACCACGCAGAAAGACGTCTGCACAGCCACCGAAAGCGTCGTAAGCTTCTTTTGCGTATTGTTCGCGCGAATCTTCGCGGAAATCTGCGGAATGCTTTAGTTGTCTGAAATACTGCATGAATGCGAGTGCGTAAAGCACGCATTGAAGCGAGTAGAAGTGTCGGTTAACTTCCGCATCGACGCCTTCCTGCGTGAAATTTTCCGCTTTGGCTCCGATGATGTTTGTTTTCCAATCGAGAATGAAGAATTTGTGGAATTTGGGCTCCTGTAGAAGGAAGTCGATGGAACCCGTGAGTGGCTGCCGTGCAATCGTGCTTGACCAATCCTCTGGGACGGCTATGTTGTCGTCACGGAGGAGTTCTGCTAAATCTTTGGCCTCAATGCCTTCCCGCATCATGAATGTAAAGGCGAATTCGCGCAGAGTGCACTCTCGCGGAATATCGCAGAGACGGAATGGCTGCGTTTCGTCTGGAAACGCGAGTGGAAATTTTGCAACGGTTAGAAGCATCTTCTGGAAAGCGTCTAGGCGTTCGGCGCGTGTGGCGTTTCCGAACTGGCCGTAGTGGACGAGTGCTTTCTCAACAGGATTCCAGACTTGAGGCGACGGCACTGTCTGCCATTGAGTGAAATCCAGATTCTCCATGATTTCGTGCCAGCAGGTTCCAGTGCGTTTGCCGCCAGGGAATTGGAAGATAGGCGTGCGTTCGTCGTAGGGCGTCAAGGCAGGACCATCCAGCGTGGTTCCTTCTTCGTGGTCGTCGTCGCTTTCAAATGGTGCTGTTGGTTCTTCGACGCCGCTTTCATTTTGTGCAGAAGAACCGAAGGCGTTGCTGTCATCTGTTGAGTCTTTGGTTCTTCTTTTGGCAATGCTGCTGAAGCTTGTCGGCGTAAAGCCGCCTTCGGGATGGAAGCGTGCCGACAGCGTTTCCGCATGGATGTCAGTCGGTGCGTCTTCCGCAATTGCAGGCACAGTCACAGCCACATTCTGCGAAGAAGTATTTGAGACTTCAGGGGGGAATGGAAGTTGTGGAAGAAGAACGTCAGGCTGTTGGTTCCAGTCGCATGACAGAGTCAGTTGCGTCGGACGCAATTCCTGTGGAAGAGCTTTCAGGCATATTTCGATGGCGTTCTGCCGACGTTCTTTCTTCGCTTGAGGAACATTGCCTGTGTATGAAGCAAGTTCGTCATAGAGATCCTGCGGCATTTCATCAGGGAGGTTGTCTCTGAGATATTCAAGCAGTTTGCCGTATTTCTTTTCGCCCCATTGTGAAAGTAGATCGACAAGATCGCTGCGCTGTTTTTCATCCAGCTCCTCCCAGCCATCCTGCTTGTATTTTGCCAGAAGCGACAAACTGTTTTCTTCCATTCCCTTTGTCGTTCCGATGAATCTGCAGAAATATTTGGCGCGTGTTATCGCGACATACATGAGGCGTTTGTCT
>JAKSPA010000220.1 GCA_024405235.1 Lentisphaeria bacterium | reverse complement strand
GGAATTGGCATGCATTGTTCAGATTGTTTCTCGTTGGAATAGTCGCGAACTGACTTATCAATTTCGTTGCAGATACGACCGGTGTTCTGGGAAAAGTCAATTACTGCAAGGTGGCCGTACGCTCTTTGGTGCTGTTCGGCGGATATGCGCTGACGAAAAACGCCGAGTTCAGGACGCTTCCGCAGACATTCATCGGTCTTGTTGCCGTGATGTGCTCATGGATTCTTCCATTGCCGTCTAAAGGCAAGATACTCTATTGGCTTGGCGTCGTTTCATTTGAACTCTATCTTGTTCATGGTCTTGTCAGAAACTACTTGATAAAGTGGGGCGGAAACTTGTTGCCGGAGGGCTCGTTGCGCGGATTGATTATAATTTCGGCAAGCATTCTGGTTGCTGTCGTCTTCCATTTTGTCGTTGTCCTAGTCAATAGAATATTTGACAAGACGGTTTAATGGTTTGTCGGTTTGATGAAAAAGTCCGACGGCGGCTTTTGGACGAAAAATGCCGAAAACGCGTCTGCGGAAGCCCGAAAATGCATGCCGAAAATGCTCAAAGGCCTCTAAATGCGATTTTAAGCCACTCTGCTGCATTCGGACCCTTTTTGCGTATATATATACCTTGACGTCAAGAAGGCCCTAAATTGGCCATTTCTGAACGATGTCTGTAAAAAAGGGGCATCAAGAAAGTTCCGTCGTGACGGCTGTCAGCCGTCGGCATTTTGTCGCCTTTTTCAGAATGGCGATAATTCATTTGGACGCAAAAAAAATCCCGCTGGAAACGGCGGGATTTTTTATGTTTATTACATTACACATAAATACGGTTCGGATTATCCTCTGTCGTCGTGATGGCGGCGGAGTTTTTCAGGAGTTTCAAGATGTCGGATAGCGAAAAGATTCTAAAGGAAGGCGGCGAGCAGGTTTCCGCGCGAGTGCGCGAGATGCGTGAAGTGATGGAACTCGCCACGAGCGACGTTGCGGAGAAACTCGGCATTGAAGAGGCGAAATATCTCGCCTATGAAAATGGCGAAGCGACCATTCCTGTCAGCACGCTCTATGCCCTGGCGGGCATTTTCCGCACGGATTTCACCACGCTTCTGACAGGCGAAATGCCTCGCATGGGCGGCTATGCGCTTGTCCGCGCAGGAAAAGGCGTGACGGTCGATCGCAATCCAGAGTACCATTTCCAGAGTCTCGCGTTCAATTTCAAGGGCAGGACGATGGAGCCGATGATTGTCGAACTTACTCCAGGAGAGAAACCTGCGTCACTTGTATGCCACAGCGGTCAGGAATTCAATCTCGTGCTGGAAGGACGTCTGAAACTGATCATTGGAAGCCATGAGTTCGTGCTTGAGGCGGGCGATTCCATCTACTTCGATCCGACGCTCCCTCATGCGCAGCATGTAATGGATGTGCCTTGCAAGTTCTTGACCGTGATTCAGTAAAGAAGCATATCGACAAAAAACGGCCGTCGCGCATTCTGCGAAAAGCGCGACGCATTAATTCACTTTCACAAAATTATGACAATGCTGGAGAAATTTCTGCCTAGAATAGATTTCGATTCATACGAGGACTTCAAGGCCAATTATCGTGTGAATGTCCCGCCGCGTTTCAATTTCGCTTATGACGTAGTTGACGGTTGGGCGAAGGAGTCGCCGAACAAGCCTGCGCTGGCATGGATGAATGGCGAGATGAAGGAGAAGATTCTGACTTTCGGAGACGTCAGCCGTCTTTCCAATCAGGCCGCGAATCTTTTCAAGGCGCACGGAATCAAGAAGGGCGATCGCGTCCTGCTGATTCTGAAGCAGCGCATAGAGGTGTGGATTTGCATGGTCGCCCTCCACAAGATCGGCGCAGTTGTGATTCCCGCGTCGTTCCAGCTGAAGAAGCACGATCTTGCATATCGTTTCCAATGCGCAAAGGTGAAACTGGCTGTCGTTGTCGATTTGCCGGAAGTGCTTGATGAAGTGCTTGATGCGGCAAAGGAAGCTCCAGAACTCCAGAAGGTCATGGTCGTTGGAGACAACGTCCGCGAAGGGCTCTTCGATTTCAGAAAGCGGCTGCCGGAGTATTCCGCCGATTGGGAGATTCCGCAGGGAGACGACTATCCTTGCCTGGACGATCCGATGCTGCTCTATTTCACCAGCGGCACCAGCGGAATGCCGAAGATGATCATTCACGATTTCACGTTGCCGCTCGGACATATCGTCACCGCAAAATACTGGCAGCAGGTGGAGGAGGGCGGCAAACACATGACCGCCGCCGATTCCGGCTGGGCGAAGTTCGCGTGGGGAAAGATCTACGGACAGTGGATTTGCGGAGCCGTCATCGCGTCGTTCGACAGCGATGGACATTTCGTTGCAAAGGATCTCCTTACCGCCATCGAAAAGTTCCATCTGACCACGTTCTGCGCGCCTCCGACCATCTACCGCTTCCTGATCCGCGAGGATCTGACGCAATACGATTTCTCTTCGATCAAGCAGTGCTCCATTGCAGGAGAACCGCTGAATCCGGAGGTCTACAACCAGTGGCTGAAGCAGACCGGATGCAAGTTGGTCGAGGGCTTCGGACAGTCCGAAACTTCCGTGCTGATTGCTAATTTCCCATGGTTCGACATCAAGCCAGGCTCCACTGGAAAGTTCTCGCCTATCTTCGAGGCCGAAATTCTCGATGAAGATGGAAATCCTGTGGAAGACGGCATTACTGGCAGAGTGGTCATCCGCCACGCACGCTCAAAGCATCCCGTCGGACTCTTCCGCGAATATCTCGACGCCCCAGAGGCCATGGCCGATGCATGGCCTGATGACGACTATTTCACAGGCGATACCGCGTGGCGCGATGAAGATGGATACATCTGGTTCGTCGGACGCGCCGACGACGTCATCAAGTCCTCAGGATACCGCATTGGGCCTTTTGAAGTCGAATCCGCGCTGATGGAACATCCATCCGTCCTTGAATGCGCTGTCACTGGATATCCTGATCCAGTTAGAGGCGAAGCTGTTAAAGCGACGATCGTTCTTGTGAAAAACGGCAAATACAAGCCTAGCCCCGAACTGATCAAGGAACTCCAGACGCACGTCAAGCAGGTCACAGCACCATACAAGTATCCGCGAATCGTCGAATTCGTCGACGAACTGCCAAAGACCGCTTCGGGTAAGATCCGCCGAAAGGAAATCCGCAGGATGGATATGGAAAAATTGAAGCAGAACGGCTAGAATCCGCCAGCCTCAATGTCCACGTGGCATTGAATGCGGACATTGAGGCGCGGATTGAAAATGCGAGAATTTATGCCAAAACCGCTGTCGCATTCTGCCGGATGGACAGCTCCTGCGTCGGATGTTCTCCGCGAGAAAGCATCGGATAAAAGCGCACACAAAAACAAAAATGTATAACATCTCCCTGAAAAATACCATAAAGTATTAGTCATTTTTTAATAATAAAAAAATTGTAAAAAACAACGCAAATCTACTTGCAAAATCCTAAAAAGAGTATATCTTCTATTGCAATCCCACTATTTTTCATTCGCCTAA
>JAKSPA010000022.1 GCA_024405235.1 Lentisphaeria bacterium | reverse complement strand
CAGTGGCGTGAGGCTTCTGTTATCTGCCTGAATGCCATAGAGAAATTCAAGCAGGAGGGTAATCAGGAAATGGCGGAGAACATCCAAGCGGCGTTCCAGAAGATCGACCGTTCTCTTCGCCGTCAAATGATAGCGGCTTTTGTCAAAGAATCAGAAAAACTTTTGAGTAAGGAGTAATTCCCGGATGCTGGGGAACAACGAGAAAATCCAGGGAGTCAATACTCCCGAATTGTTTGCGGCAATGCTTTCGGAGTTGCCGTGGCGTGCACTTAATCAGTACATCACCGGCAACGCTCAGTTGCTGAAGGTCTGCACTTTCGGCGGTCATCGCGTTGATCCAAATCAGCGGCCGCGCCTTGAGAAACAGGTCATCAACGAAGCTGTGAAGACTGAGTATTCCGAGGCGACATGCAATGCGCTTTTCGCTGCATGGTATCCTGTTCATGCCGAACTGCATGAAAAACTCGAAACCTATTTCAAGTCCGACGAATACAAGGCCTATCGTACGGAAAACAAACTCTCAGACGAAAACTATATCCTCTGCACGGAGAAATTCGACGAGTTTTTCAGCGCGAACGAATTGAAGGCGTGGAAGATTCTTCTTGTCTTCTCGCCTCTCAAGTTCACTCACGAACAGGCCGACCAGATTCTCAACCACCAGGCGAGTTCTCCAGAACTGCTTGAGCAGATCGCTTCGCTTGAGGCGCGTCTGGACGCCGCTACGAAGAAGGCAGCCGCCGCTTCTGCAGATGTGGAGAAGGCGCGTGCCGCTCAGCAGGCCACGGAGAACGAACTCCGCGAATGCAAGCAGCAGCTGCGCAACGCGAAGTCCGAACTGGATTCCGTCAATCAGAAGCTCCAATCCTCCTCCGCAGAGACCAAGCGTCTCAGTTCGCTACTTGCCACGCGTTCGGAAGAACTCACGAAACAGGCCGCAAACGCGAATGAAAATGCTGAACGCACGTTGAACCGTCTTCAGGCCGAGACCGCTCGTCTGAAGGATGAACTCAATGCATGGCAGAACAAGTACCAGGAGCAATTGCTGGCCAACCGACAGATTCAGAACGACGCCGCAAATACGGACACGCGCGCCGAAAAGGCAAACGCCGAACGCGATGCGGCAAAGGCGAAGCTTGCCGAGTCCCAGAAGTTCGTCGATCTGCTTCTCTCCAGAATCGAATGGGCGAAATTGGGTTCCATGCTCAAGCTTTCTCCTTCGCTCCGCAAGAATTTCAACAGCATGCTGAAGCGCCTCAACTATGAAGAGGATCTTTCGCTGACCATCGAGGGAACGCTGACGCAGTTCTGGGGACGTCTGCAGAAGACTGAGACTGAACTGATCCAGAAGGTTGCCAATTCCAACACTCTGGAAGTGGCCAATGGCGACATGGAAGGTTTCTGGAACGAAATAAAGGATTCCTTCACTGAAGTTCAGACTTCTCTTGAAGCACGTGTTTTCATGCTCGGATTCATCAACGAACTGCTTTTCAGCATCTATGCTCCTGAGCAGTTGGCAAATGCGATTATTCCGCCGCCCGCTTCCAAAAAGAAATCTGCAGAATAATTGAAAAACCGACTTGCAATACTGGAAAATGCGTTTATAGTAAGCGCGCTTTCCAAAAACAAGCGTGCGTGTAGCTCAGTTGGTTAGAGCGCTACCTTGACACGGTAGAGGTCGCTGGTCCGAGTCCTGCCATGCACACCATTTCAAGACCGCTGGTCAATCCAGCGGTCTTTTTGTTTTCCAGCCGTTGCCGGAATGGTCCAAAGTGGTCAAAGTGCAATGGACGGCGAGTATGGATTCGGCAGTATTTCATAACGCTGTTATATTATATGGTTTGTGTTTTTACCACGCAGTACATAAGGAGATTGCGAAATGGAAATTGACAAGACAAAACCGTACCCAGTGATCAATCCGCTGGAGTGCAAATCCTGCTCACGCTGTGTCGTGGCCTGCCCGAAGCAGTGCCTGTCGATCGGCAAGAAATTGAACGAGCGCGGCTACTATGCCGCTGAATACGCAGGCACTGGCTGTGTCGGTTGCGCAAGCTGCTTCTACAGCTGCCCCGAACCCAATGCGATAGAGATTCACATTCCCCAGAAGGGCTAATCATTCAGGAGAGCAAGACAATGGCAACCAAATTGGTCAAAGGCAATACAGCCGTGGTCATCGGCGCTCTCTACGCTGGTGCAGACTGCTACTTCGGCTATCCGATCACTCCCGCCAGTGAAGTTCTTCAGGAGGCGTCGAAATATTTCCCGATGGTCGGAAGAAAGTTCCTTCAGGCCGAATCAGAAGAAGCGTCCATCAACATGTGCTATGGCGCCGCATCCGCAGGACACCGCGTGTTCACTGCATCCAGCGGCCCTGGCATCTCTCTGATGAGCGAAGCGATTTCCTACTGCGCGGGCGCACAACTGCCAGTGGTTCTCGTTGACGTCATGCGCGCTGGCCCTGGCCTTGGCAACATCGGTCCAGAGCAGGGCGACTACAATCAAGTGGTCAAAGGCGGCGGACACGGCAACTACCACTCGATCGTTCTGGCTCCCAATTCCGTTCAGGAGATGTGCGATTTCACGATGCAGGCCTTCGAACTTGCGTTCAAGTGGCGCACTCCTACGTTCGTGCTGGCTGACGGCACTTTGGGACAGATGATGGAATCGCTGACGCTGCCAGAGAAGGCAATCGAACCGACGCTCGCCAAGGACTGGGCGGTTGCAGGTACTGCTGAAACGCGTCCGAATCTTGTGACGAGTATCTTCCTTGATTTCGATCAGTTGGAGAAATTCAACTACGAACTTCAGGAGAAGTATGCCAAGATCGAGGCCGAAGAGGCACGTTGGGAAGAATACAAGACAGAGGACGCCGACACGGTTCTCGTTGCATACGGCATCTGCAGCCGCATCGCCAAGAGCGCCGTCGATCTGGCGCGTGAGGCCGGCAAGAAGGTCGGTCTGCTTCGTCCGAAGACCCTCTTCCCCTTCCCGAAGGCACGTCTCATGGAATTGGCGAACGGCCAGGTGAAGCGTTTCGTCTCCGTCGAAATGAGCAATGGTCAGATGCGCGACGACATCAAGCTCGCCATCGACTGCAAGGTTCCAGTTGATCTCGTGTATCGTCTGGGCGGCAATCTGCTGCACATCGATCAGATCATGGCTGCGCTCTAAGGAGGAACTTAAAATGTCCGAGAAAATCATCAAGACCACCGGATTATACAAGAGCTTCCCCAGAAAGGGCGGAGCTGCAAAGACTGCCACCCACTACTGCCCTGGCTGCGGTCATGGCGTACTTCACAAGCTCATCGGCGAAGCGCTCCATGATCTGGAAATTCAGGACAGCGCGGTAATGATCAGCCCTGTCGGCTGCTCCGTTTTCGCATACTACTACTTCGATTGCGGCAACATTCAGGTCGCGCATGGTCGTGCCCCTGCAGTCGCCACTGGCGTTTCACGCGCCACCGACAAAGTCGTCATCTCCTACCAGGGCGACGGCGATCTTGCGTCCATCGGTCTGAACGAGACCATGCAGGCGGCCAACCGCGGCGAGAAGATCGCCGTCTTCTTCGTGAACAACACCGTCTACGGAATGACCGGCGGCCAGATGGCACCTACCACGCTTGTCGGCGAAAAGACCGTCACCTGCCCGAACGGCCGTGATCCTATGACTCAAGGCTATCCTGTTCACATGTGCGAACTCATCAGCACGCTGAAGGCTCCTGTCTTCGTCGAACGCGTCGCGCTGACCGATCCTGCACACATCCGTCAGGCCCGTACGGTCATCCGCAAGGCTCCTCAGAATCAGAAGGAAGGCAAGGGATACACATTCGTCGAAGTCCTTTCAGCATGCCCCACGAATCTCAAGATGTCCACCGTCGACACCAACAAGTGGGTCAACGAAGTGATGACCAAAGAGTATCCTCTTGGAAACTTCCGCGACAATACCGCCGAGGCCGCCGAAATCGTCCGTGCAAAGTCCGATTTCAGCAAAGAGGCTCTTGACAAGCTCTTCGGAGCAGGCAAGGGTGACGAGAAGGCGGCGTCTGGCGAAGAGCTTCCAGACGTGCAGGTGAAGATCGCTGGTTTCGGCGGTCAGGGCGTTCTTTCTCTGGGAACGATGATCGCTCAGGCAGGACTTTCCGTCGGCCGCAATGTCTCATGGTATCCTTCATACGGTCCCGAACAGCGCGGCGGTACTTCCAACTGCTCTGTCACGCTGGCGACTCACGCCATCGGCTCTCCCGTCATCTACCGTCCCGACCTTCTGGTCGCGATGAACCGTCCCTCTCTTGAGAAATTCAAGAACGACGTCAAGCCAGGCGGTGTCATCGTCTACGATGCGATCATGGGGGAAGTCGAGATGCCTGCTGGCATCAAGGGCATAGCGGTCCCCGCGCAGCAGCTTGCCGACGAGGCTGGCAATCCGAAGGGTGCTAACACGGTCATGTTCGGCGTCATTGCGGCGCTTGGCGTGACGCGTCTGCCCGATGTCGCCTTCCGCAATGCACTTGCCAACAGCTTCGCCAAGAAGCCTCAGCTGATTCCCGTTAACGAGAAGCTTCTGGACTTCGTCCGCGACTGGGCGAAGAAGAATGCATAGCGCGACGAATCGCAACTGACCAAATGCGGAATGCCCGGCATCATGACTGGTGCTGGGCATTCTTCGTATATGGTCATGGCTTTTCTTTTGTTCGAACAACAAATATCTTCTGAACAATGTCATCCTTGCCTCGCATAGACATACATTGCCACGCGCTTCATCCGAAAATAGCTTCGAAAGTCGTGGCGCAATTACAGGAACACTATCGTATTCCAGCCGTCGGCAACGGTCTGTGGGAGGACATTGTTCCGAGAATGCGCAAGGCGGGAATATCCTATAGTACAGTATTGGCCGCAGCCACGAAGCGCGAACAGGTCGAGCCTGCGAACCATTTTGCGTCGACGCTTGTGGGCACGCCTGGTATGATTCCTTTCGGGACCATGCATCCAGACTACGAAAAATATGAAGACATGCTCGCGTTCCTTTGGGACAGCGGCATTCGCGGCATAAAGCTGCATCCGGATTTTCAAGGCTTCCGGCTGGACGATCCACGTCTGGAGCCTCTCTTCGCGGCAATGGAAGGGCGCTTCACGCTACTTGTTCACATTGGCGACAGGTTGCCACCTGCCGAAAATCCTACATGTCCGTTCAAATTCGCTGCAATCAAGAAGAAGTTTCCGAAACTGCAGATGATAGGAGCGCATTTAGGCGGCGTCTGGCATTGGAAGCATACGGTCGAAGCGCTCGGCGGCCTGGATGTCTATCTTGACACTTCAAGTTCGCTTTTCGAAATTCCACAGGAACTTCTGGAGGAAATCTTCCGGGCGTTTCCGCGAAGGAAATTCCTTTTCGGTTCCGACTATCCGCTTTTCGACTGCGCAAGCGAACGCGAACTGCTGCAACGCAGAATGAAATTCACGGATGCGGAAATGGAAGAAATAATGACAAACGCGAACGCCCTTGGTCTAGTCACGCCGCAGATGAAACCTCTGGAGTTGTAACGTTCATAATTTATTTCACGCCATGTCAAAAATCCGTGCCGACCAACTTGCAGTGAAGCAGGGACTCTGTGAATCCAGAGCTCTCGCGCAGCGTCTCATAGAGGCAGGACAGATACATCTTCCCGATGGCACGCCTTTGCGGAAAGTCGGTCAGCCGCTGGATTCGGAGACCGTGCTGGTTCTTGAGGCGCCGCCGAAATATGTATCCAGAGGCGCTGAAAAGCTGCTGGGCGGCATGGCCGCTTTTCATCCGCCAATCGAGAACGCCATTGCGTTGGATTTGGGCGCTTCCACAGGCGGTTTCACCGACGTGCTGTTGCAACACGGCGCAAAGAGGGTCTATGCGGTGGATGTAGGGCACGGACAGCTCCATGAAAAATTGCGCAATGATCCGCGTGTGATTTCGCTTGAGGGCGTCAATGCGCGTGAACTCGATGAAAAAATAATTCCGGAAAAGATAAACCTTTTGGTAGGCGATGTCTCTTTTATTTCACTGACGCTGGTGCTTCCGCCGTGCGCACCGCTCTTGGCGCCTGGTGCGTGGGTGGTCGTTCTTGTCAAGCCGCAATTCGAGGCAGGGCGGGATGCAATTGCGTCACAGGGCGTGGTGCGAGACGAAAATGTCCGCAAGGCCTGCGTGGAGAAGATACTGCTTTTCGCAAAGGAACATCTCCATTGGAGTCCACTGGGGGCGGTTCCTTCTCCGATTCTAGGGCCCAATGGCAATCAGGAATTTCTTGCGGCTTTCAGAACACGTATGTAACCGTCGGAACTGACTAGAGGGCCTGGCGGGGCTGCCTATTACACCGCCGGAACTGACTAGAGGGCCTGGCGGGGCTGCCTATTACACCGCCGGAACTGACTAGAGGCCATGGTTCATTCCGCGGAGCAAGCTCCGCGGCACTATTGGGGCGGCTGGGGCGGCTGGAAAAATGCAAAGCAGATTTTCGGGAATTGCCTTGTCGCTATGCATTGTTTCTTATAGGAAACGCATTACATTATAATAAATGCAATTATTACTGCGGATACGGATTTCAAGATGAAAAAAATAACGAACATAGTTTGTATTGGCGCTGGATACGTTGGCGGTCCGACAATGGCCATGATCGCGGCGAAATGTCCAAGCCGCCGCGTGACGGTGGTTGACATAAATCCGTCGCGGATTGCTGCGTGGAATGCAGAAGAACTGCCGTTTTTTGAACCAGGCCTTAGAGAAGTGGTTGACAGCGCCATTGGCAGGAATCTGTTTTTTTCGACGGATATTCCAGGCGCCATACGCGATGCGGATTTGATTTTCGTATCGGTGAACACGCCGACGAAGACATTCGGTGCCGGCGCCGGCTATGCGTCCGATCTGCAGTATTGGGAAAAGACCGCCCGCGAGATTCTTGAATATTCGGAAGGCGACAAGATCGTCGTGGAGAAATCCACGCTGCCGGTTCGCACCGCTGCGGCGATGCAGCGTGTGCTTCAGTCGAACAAGAAAGGCCTTCATTTCGAAGTGCTTTCCAATCCGGAATTTCTTGCAGAGGGCACTGCGATTCGCGATCTGGAGAATCCGGACCGTGTGCTCATAGGCTCCGACGAGACAGGGCGCGGCCTTGAGGCCTGCGAGGCGCTTGTCGACATCTATGCGGAATGGGTTCCGCGAGAACGTATTCTGACGACGAACGTGTGGTCTGCGGAACTTTCCAAAGTCGCTGCGAACGCGTTTCTGGCGCAGAGAATCTCCTCCATCAACGCCTTGAGCGGTTTGTGCGAGGAGACTGGCGCGGACATCACGGAAGTCGAACGCGCCATCGGCGGCGACTCGCGCATAGGACCGAAATTCCTGCGGGCGGGAATCGGTTTCGGCGGATCGTGCTTCCGCAAGGACATACTGAATCTTGTTTACATGTGCGAATCCTGCGGGTTGCATGAGGAGGCGGAATATTGGAAGTCCGTCGTGACGATGAACGAACATCAGTGTGCACGTTTCGTGAAGAACATGCTCAAGCAGATGTTCGATACGATCAGCGGCAAGCGCATTGCGATTCTTGGTTTCGCATTCAAGGCGGATACGTCGGACACGCGCGACACGCCTGCGCTGAAGGTTGCGCGTCTGCTTGTCGACGAGCGTGCCGATGTCGTGATATCGGATCCGTATGCGCTTGAAAACGCTCGGTGCGATCTTGCGGAATTGGGCGAACGCGTCAATTACGAGGCCGATCCGTACGAGGCCGTGAAGAATGCTGATGCCGTGGCGGTTCTGACCGACTGGAAGGGGTATCGCGAATTGGATTGGCAACGCGTCTTCGCGGCCATGCGTCAGCCTGCGTTCCTTTTCGACGGAAGGAACTGCCTTGATCATGATGCGCTCTTTGATTTGGGATTCCAAGTCTATGCGATCGGCAAAAAGGGCAAGAGTCATTTCTGAACGATAGAATCATTGGCATATAAAAACAAATCAAAATCCATAAACTGCCATGGGATACAGTGAAGTAAAATTTCCAAAGGACGCTCTGTTTCTGGTGACGGGCGGCGCAGGTTTCATCGGAAGCAATCTCTGCGAGGCGATTCTGAAATTGGGCTTTCGCGTGCGCTGCCTGGACGATCTTTCGACTGGCAAGCAGGCGAACGTGGACCTTCTTTCCGCGAATCCGAACTATGAATTCGTCAAGGGCGACATAAAGGATTTCGACACCTGCATGGCGGCATGCAAAGGCGTTGACTACGTCTTGAATCAGGCGGCGTGGGGAAGCGTTCCACGTTCCATCGAAATGCCGCTTTTCTACTGCGCCAACAACATCCAGGGCACGCTGAACATGATGGAGGCCGCACGTCAGAACGGCGTGAAGAAATTCGTCTATGCGTCAAGCAGTTCCGTGTATGGCGACGAGCCGAATCTGCCAAAGACAGAAGGTCGCGAAGGCAATCTACTGTCACCATACGCCTTGACGAAGCGCTGCGATGAAGAGTGGGCGAAGCAGTATACGCGCCACTACGGACTGCCAACGGTCGGTCTGCGCTATTTCAATGTCTTTGGACGCCGTCAGGATCCGAATGGCGCATACGCTGCCGTGATTCCGAAATTCATCAAGCAGCTCCTCGCAGGGGAGCGCCCGACAATCAACGGCGACGGCAGGCAGAGCCGCGATTTCACTTACATCGAAAATGTGATCGAGGCGAATCTGAAAGCCGCCGCGTCCGGTGACGATGCCAACGGAGAGGCCTTCAACGTTGCTTTCGGCGGCAGAGAGTATCTCATCGACATCTATCACAGCCTGACGAAGGCTCTTGGCGTGGATGTGGAACCGATTTTCGGCCCAGACCGCAAGGGAGACATCAAGCATTCCAACGCGGACATTTCAAAAGCACGTCGTCTTTTGGGATACAATCCTGAATATGATTTCGCCCGCGGCCTGAACGAAGCGATCCAGTGGTACAAGGACAACCTTTAGTGTGGTTGTATCGCACACCACGCTAGAATAGATGCCGAAGATTGTCGATGCAGGACAGTGCCTGTGTCGCTATACTGCATGGCTGTCGTTCCACGTTGCCTGCATTCCTTTTTAATACCAACAACCTTCCTTCCATGAATACGGACAATATCTCCGCTGTGATTCTCTGTGCCGGCAAAGGCACGCGAATGAATGACAACAGCAAGAACAAGGTGTGCTTCGAATGCGGCGGCATGCCTGTGATTCGTCGCATCGTCGATAACATGCGCGCGGCTGGCGTGCATCGTTTCGTGCTGGTTGTCGGACACCAGGCGCAGAGCGTGATGGACGCCATGGAAGGGGAAGAGGGCATCGCGTACGCCTACCAGGCGGAGCAGAAGGGCACAGGCCATGCAGTGCAGTGCGGCTTGAAGACGCTGGCGGCGCTTGGATTCGATGGCCGTGCGATTGTCGGCATGGGCGACAAGGTGGTATCCACATCGGTCATTCGCGGGCTTGTGGAAGAGAGCGCTGATGCGGAGGCATTGTGGGGCGTTCAGCCGCTGAGCGTGAATCCGAATGGCGGTCGCGTCATCGTGTCAGATGGCCGTCCCTACGGCGTGGTCGAGAAGGCGGATGTCGCATATCAGGCGCTGGCTGGAGCGGAACCGTCCGCGTGGTCTGGAATTCTGTCGCGCATGGGTCTGAATGAGAAGAAGGCGCGGAAGGTGATGGAGCGTGCGCGGAAAAAGGCGCCGTCTGGCCATGTTGAATTGAACGGCCGTCGTTTTGGTGTGAATGAACTTGAGTCCACGCCGTATGCCAACGCAGGACTCTACTGCTTCAATGTTCGTGCGGTTCTGGATGTGCTGAAGAATTGCGGAAGCGACAATGCGCAGGGTGAAATCTATCTGACCGACGCCCTTGAACATTTTGCAAAACGCGGGACGGCGAAGCTGTTCCAGGTGTCGCATGTCGAGGACATGCTGACATTCAGCACGAAGCCTGAACTGCGCGACATGTGCAGATATTTCATGAACAACGCGAGCGCGATGCTTCTGGCCGTTCAGCAGGGCGAATGGAACGAGCGGTTGACGAACCTTTATGGCGCAGACGCACTTGCGATGCAGCGAAAACGCTATGCCGCTCTGCTGCTTGAATTCGTGAAGCGTTACGGCGATCGCGTGGTCATTCTGACACGCGCGCCTGGCCGCGTGAATCTCATGGGACGGCATATTGATCATCGCGGCGGCAACACGAACGTTATGGTCATCGACCGTGATACACTGATGGTGGTTTCTCCTAGAAACGACGACGTAGTGCATGCTTCCAATATGGACGCCGCCTATGCCGACGGCGAATTCAGCATCGGCGAATGGCTTTCGCTCTGTCCGAATGCGCAGGAATGGCTGGAGTATTTGGAGAATCCAGTGGTCGCGAAGGCCCTTGAACGCGAGCGCGGCAGTTGGATCAACTACATTAAAAGCGCCGTGCTCCGATTCCAGCGCTTTGCGGATTTTCCTGTCTGCGGAATGGACATGCTGGTCACTGGAGATGTGCCGACAGGAGCAGGACTCTCCTCTTCGTCATCGCTGGTGGTTGCGACAGGCGAGGCGGTGGTCTCTCTGAACTCACTGAATCTCACGGCGAAGCAGTTCGTGGAACTGTGCGGCGAAGGCGAATGGCTGGTTGGCAGCCGCGGCGGCGCAGGTGACCACGCGGCAATGAAATATGGTCGGAAAGACTACATCGTCCAGTTGTCCTTCAAGCCTTTTGAAATCGGCGAGAGTTATCCGTTCGACGATCGGTACGCGGTTCTAGTGGCGGACAGTCTGGAACAGGCAAAGAAGTCGGAGGGCAGTCGAGACGCATTCAATGCGCGCGTGGCGGCATACGAATTCGGTTTCATGCTTCTGAGAAAGCGATTCGCACAGCGTGGCTGGCGCGAATTCCGCGAACTGGCCGAACTGGAGCCCCAAAACGAAATATACGGCATGCTGAAGACGATTCCTGAATTCGCCACGCGTGCCGAACTCATGGAACTGCTGCCGACGCAGCACGAACGCCTGAAGCAGATTTTCGCGTCACATGCCGATCCAGGCAAATATCCGCTGAGAGCGGTTGTTCTCTATGGCGCATCGGAATGCGTGCGCGCACGGCGTTTCGGTTCGCTTCTTGAAAAGCGCGACTATCATGCCGTCGGCGAAATGATGAAAATCAGCCAGGACGGCGATAGAATCCGCGATGTTCGTTATACTGACAAAGATTTGGACGAAATGATCGCGGCAGATGTGGATTTGGCGCTCGCATGCGGCGCATACGGTTGCTCGACCAAACGCATTGACGGCCTCTGCGATCTCTTGGACAGCATGGACGGCGTGCTTGGCAGCTCGCTGGTAGGCGCTGGCCTTGGCGGAAGCGTCATCGCATTGATCGAGCGTTCGAAGGCAACGGCGATCGTCTCTCGTCTTGGCCTTGAATTCTACTCGAAACTTGGCAAGGAAAATGCAGCGCGCGTCTATACGCCCTCTGCGGGATCGATGACGATTTTCTAGATGAAAGCAATGAAAGGCATAGTGCTTGCTGGCGGAACTGGAAGCCGCCTTCATCCAATAACCTGCGGCGTATCGAAACAGCTTCTTGGCGTTTATGATAAGCCGATGGTCTATTATCCTATATCCGTGCTGATGCTTTCTGGCATTCGCGATATTTTGGTGATTACCACGCCGGAGGACCAGTGCGCATTCCAGCGTCTTCTAGGAGACGGAAGCCGTTTCGGCGTGTCGTTCACTTATGCGGCGCAGCCGCGCCCGGAGGGACTGGCGCAGGCGTTCGTCATCGGCGAGAAATTCATCGGCGGCGATTCGGTCGCGATGGTCTTGGGAGACAATATCTTCTACGGCGCAGGTCTCGGCGAAATTTGCAGGACCGCGGCGTCGCGCCAATCCGGTGCGACGGTTTTCGGATACTACGTGAAGGATCCTGAGCGCTTTGGCGTTGTCGAATTCGGCGAGGACGGACGTGCGGTTTCCATAGAAGAGAAGCCCTCTGCGCCAAAGTCGAACTACGCAGTGACAGGGCTTTATTTCTATGACAATCGCGTTGTCTCCATAGCAAAATCACTGACGCCGTCTGCACGTGGTGAACTTGAGATAACGGCAGTGAACAACGCTTACCTGCAGATGGGCGAATTGCGTGTCGAACGTCTTGGACGCGGCTACGCGTGGCTTGACACTGGAACGCACGATGCAATGCTAGACGCCGCGAATTTCATCAAGACGATAGAGACGCGTCAGGGACTTCAGGTCGCCTGTCTGGAGGAAATCGCATACGAAAACGGCTGGTTGACGCGTGCTGAACTTCAGAAGAACATCGCAATGCTCGCGAAATCATCATACGGCGAATATCTAAGGGAGCGATATCTATGAACGCATTCGATTTCGCCAGAGTTCTCGGTGATCTTTTCTACTGCGATGATGCAGAGGAACTCGGCAGAAAATGGCAGGAACTTGATGAAGACATGCGCAAGGTCTTTTTTGCGCAGCTGTGCAAAGACGGTTTCGGCAATTTTCTTCGGTGGCGCTTCAAAGGCTGTAATGTTCTGAATGCGGAAGAGACGGAACGTCTGCGCAACGAGGCTCTTGGATATCTTCAGCGCGCCACATTGGACGAAATGGCTTTTAACGAATTGTTCGGAATCCTTGAAACGGCGCATATCAGATTCTGTCCGATCAAGGGAATCGATCTTGCCTATCGAATCTATCCCAGTCCGAGCCTGCGGCCTTTCGGTGATTGGGACATCCTCTTCCATCCCGACGACATCGGCCGCGTGCTTGGATGTCTGGAAAAGCATGGCTGGAAGGAGCTGCTTCATAAAGACGGCAAGGGCGGACATCATTCATCTCCTTTGGTGAAAGGAAGATACTTCATGGAGCCGCATTGGACGCTTTCATGTTTCACCAATGCCGATCCACGCAAAATCTGGGACTATCTGACTCCTGTTGAAGGAAACACATGCAAACACACTCTCTGCCCTGAATTGAATCTCCTTCTGATAGCGCGCCATGCCAGCGAATGGAACCGGCGCGA
>JAKSPA010000219.1 GCA_024405235.1 Lentisphaeria bacterium | reverse complement strand
GGCGACCTGCCGCACGATCGAAATGGCCTCGACCATATCGACATAGCCGTCCTTCTTCAGGCGTTCGCGAACGCTTCCGCCTGCGACGTAATCCATCACGAGATAATACATTCCACTCGGTTCGTTCAGGCCTGCATCATAGACGGCGATCAGATTCTGATGGCGGATTCCGCCTGCCAGCCTTGCCTCGCGAATGAATCGCTCCACGAACTGCCGATCGCGCTTTGCGACCTCCGGATAAAGCACCTTCAGAGCGAATTCCACACCAAGCACCTTGTGACGCACAAGATACACGGCGCCCATGCCACCATGGCCTAGTTCCCTCTCCACGGTGTATTTCTCAAATTCGTCGCCTGGTCTCAATAAAATCTGGTCGCTCATCTATCTCTCCGACTACTGTGGCATTTCAGGAAGTTCTATGCCCATCAACGACGCCTGTTCGGCAAAGGTCGGACGCGCCTTCAGCACGAATCTGCCCTGGATCTTTCCGTCCGCATCGACGCCATCGGTTTTCCATGCAATCAGATCCTGCGTCTGATATTCGCCGTTCTTCAGCGGAAGCACTTCCGAAATCGCAATGACCTTTCGCGAACCATCCGAAAGACGACCCGTATGCACGACGGCATCGATCGCGGAGGCAACCTGCGAACGCAACGCCATAAGAGGAATCTCGATGCCGCTGAGCAGCGCGCACGTCTCCATGCGGAAAAGGCAATCCAGCGGCGTATTCGCGTGGATAGTGGACATGGAACCTGCCTATCCGGTGTTCAGCGCCTGCAGCAAATCCAGCGCCTCGCCGCCACGGATTTCACCAATCACAAGACGGTCGGGACGTAGACGCAGAGACGAGACAATCAAATCGCGGATGGTGACTTCACCGTTGCCGTTCTTGTCTGGCTTGCGCGTTTCGAATGGCACAACGTGTTCCTGCTGCAACTGCAATTCGCTTGCATCTTCGATCACAAGCACGCGCTCGTTATTCGGAATGAAGCTGCTAAGCGCATTCAGCACAGATGTCTTTCCAGAAGATGTTCCGCCAGAAACAATTACGTTCTTATGCAACAGCACCAGCGCCTTGAGCAGTTTTTCCGCCTCGGGCGAAAGGCTTCCATACGAAAGCATCTTCGCAATCGAAAGCGTGTCCTTCTTGAATTTGCGGATGGCAATGACGGTTCCGCAACGCGCCAACGGAGGGATGACCGCATGGACACGACTGCCGTCGGGAAGACGCGCATCCAGTCGCGGATTGTCGTCATTAAGAATTCGCTGGACGGACTTTGCGATATTAGATGCAGCCGCGCGCAACGAGGCCTCGCTTACGAAACGCGCATCTGTCTTTTCTAGTTTGCCATGACGTTCGATGTAAATCTGCTCGGGACCATTGATGAGAATTTCGGAGACATCGTCGTCTTCCAGAAACTGTCTCACAGGCGCGAGAAAAAGAATAAGGAATGAATTGTTCTGTTCCATGGTGATTTTCAGAAATTAAAACAAGCAAGATTGATGTGTCTAACGGAAGTCCTTTCGCTCTTCCGCGACCTTCAGCAGAAGTTCGCTTTCCTCCCGTTCGAAGTCCTCAATGTCCATGGGCAGCGGCAGCTCCTTTGCAAGCTTCACGCAGACGGCAGTGAGATTGTCAGGCGCTCCGCCCGCGAGCACGCGTTTTTTGAGTTCTTCGACAATTGCAGCGGGCGATTCGCCCACGCGCATGATCTTTTCGATTTCGTCGTCTGAAAGGACAGCGAGAATGCCATCCGAACAAAGGAGGAAGATATCCTCTGGACACACAGCGACCTTCTGCCATTCGGGAACCAGCAGACCGCTACCGCCGATGACGCGCACAAGCGCCTTTCCGATTTTGTCGGGAAGCACCTCCTTCGAGCCCTTGCTTTTCATTTCGTTGGCCATGCTGTGGTCACGCGTCAGACAGAAGAGTTCGCCGCCACGCAGACAATAGAGCCTGCTGTCGCCGACATGGCAGGAGAACGCCTCGCACGCATTCCATGGATTCAACAACAGCATCACGACTGTTGTTCCCATTGACGAATAGTGATGCGCATCGCGATAGTTCACGACAAAGCTATTCGCCTTGTGCAAAGACTGCTGCACGGCGTACTTTCTGCAGCCAGGCGAATCCTCCGCAACAGCCTTCAAGGTATTCTGCAGATAATCGACGACGGTCGCCGAAGCGACTTCACCCGCCTCGCCGCCGCCCATGCCGTCCGCCACCACGAAGCATCCTGCCTCAGGCACAGTCAGAAACGCGTCCTCGTTGTTGGTGCGAATGCACCCCATGTCCGACAACGCCGCCACCTCAACATAATCGTATGGACTATTTTTCGCCATCGTTCATTTCTCCCGTAGAGAATCCAGTCCGTCCGACATCAATTTTCCACAGCATGACAATGGTCTTGACATCGCCTTTTTCCCAAAGCATCAAGCACCGCGTGTTTCGTTTTCCCATGGATATTTCATGCTTCAGCGTAAAACCGGCGCCTTCGTATTTGCTGATGACGCGCACGCGTGCGGCGGCGAAGGAGAGCTGCATCTCGCCGCTGTTCGTCCATGTCTTGACAGGCGCCTTTTCGTCTGCCTGCACAGTTTTCTGTTGAAGGGACGGAGCAGAGCTGTCTGCGCCCTGAAGTACATTCACGGCAAACACGACCAACGCCGCCAGAAGCACTTCAGTCAAGAATGTGTTCCTACTCGCCATATTTTGCCAACTGCTGCTTGTATGTGGAATCGTTGCCTTCGACTTCTGACGCGGAAAGGGTGCTCTTCGTGAAAAGCCATGCGTCGCCAATGACGTTGCTGAAGATGCCGTCGCCGAGAAGCTTGTAGGCATCCGCTCCGCGATTGAAGCCCTTCTGAGCCCCCTTTGCAGACCAATGCCGCTGAATCACATGGAAGCGGCATTCGTTTTCAGGGGGGAATTCGCCTGTATTCGGATCCGCGTACATCCTGAATACCTGCGGATGTTTCGCGTAATTCTTGTCACCGAAAACGACGCGCTGCACCGATAGAAGCGAATTGATCATCCACGGCAGGCGGTATTCCGCATCCACGCGTCCCGCATAGACGGCATTCCAGCGGTTCGTGAGAGTATGGCCGTCGTTGCTCTGGTATTCGTTGGCGATCATCATCGGAGCGTTGATGGAACCAGGCATGAAGTCACCCCACACATGCTTGACCTGCTCCGTAATCGCCTTGCCCTCCTCTTCGCCCACCAGGCGATTCGTGCCTGTCATTGTGACGAACATGTCCACCATGGCCACCTTGTTCTTCAGGCGAATCATGTCGCTGCTCAGCAGCAGACCGCCCAGAAGCATGAGATATAGCGGCGCCACGAGCAGGAACTCCGTCAGCACGGAGCCCCTGTCGTTTCCACCAGATTGTGTTTCCATTCGACGCATCCTTTTCTTTGTCAGTTGGAGCTCTGGGACTTGAAGACGTTCTTGTGCAGGACATCCTTCAGGTTGTTCTTCATCTCGATCAACGTCGCCCCTGCGCTTTCCTCCAAACCGATGAAATAGCTCGACGC
>JAKSPA010000218.1 GCA_024405235.1 Lentisphaeria bacterium | reverse complement strand
GCGGCGTTGACGGAATTCGACAACGCGCGCGTTGCAGAAGGGCTTCGTCTCAAAGAGGATCTTGTTGCACGCGGCAGGACAGTCAAGACGCTTCTGGAGAATATCGACGGACGCGGCAATGAAGCGCTGAAGCAGCTTCAGGAGCGTCTGAGAGCGCGTCTTGTGGAGCTTGGCGCGACATTGAGCGAAGATGACGAACGTCTTGCAAAGGAACTTGTCTTCTTTGCAGAGCGTGCGGACATAACTGAAGAGGTCGTTCGTCTTAAGAGCCACATCGTCAAATATTTCCAATTGCTTGAAAGCGATGAGCCAGGCCGCGAACTGGAGTTCCTTGGACAGGAGATGAATAGGGAAATCACCACGCTTTCTTCCAAGACCGCCGATTTGTGCATTTCAGCCGACGCACTCGCGATGAAGATCGAGATTTCAAAGATTCGCGAGCAGATCATGAATATCGAGTGACGTTGCAATGACGCCGTTGGAGTCCATAGAAGCATTTGAACTGCCGAAGGAGCCTGCGCTGGTGGGTTTTTCTGGCGGTGCGGATTCCACGGCGCTTCTTTTGGCGCTGCATCAGGCTGGCTGGCGCGTTTCCGCGGTCCATTTCAACCATCAACTGCGCGGCGAGGCTTCCGAAAACGATGCGCGCTTCTGTCGCGAATTCTGCCGTGCGCGCGGTATTCCATTCAGATGCTTCCGTCTGGATGTCAAAGGCGAACGTCAGAAGGGCGAGTCGATCGAAAGTGCCGCACGTCGTCTCCGTCTTGACAAGTGGCGCGAATTGACCTCTGCGAAGCGTCAGCTGGTTTTTCTTGCGCACCATGCCGACGATGCGGCGGAGGAGTTGTTTCTGCGGCTTGCGCGCGGTGCGTCCACAAGTGGTCTGGTCGGCTTGAAGGGATATCGTGAACTGGCTGACGGAACGAGACTTGCGCGGCCTCTTCTGCATTGCCGCAAGCAGGAACTTGTGGATTATCTTAAGGCTGAGGGTGTGGCAGAGTGGTGTACGGACGAAACGAATGCTATTTCGGATTGTAGCCGCAACCGTATTAGAAACCAGTTGCTGCCATGGTGGCGCGATGCATTCGGTAACGAAAACGGCATTCTTGCATCGCTGGAGGCACTAAGAGACGATGCCGAATATCTAGAAGCAGCGGCCGCATCGGCGCTCCCTCAAAAGGCGACTATTGCGGACTGGCGGAATATTCCTGCTGCGCTATTTCCGAGAGTCCTGCGCCAGCGCTTCAATCTGCCATTGCCGCCTTCACGCGAAACGGTGCTGAGAATACGCAGAGAATTGAACACGCCGCATCCAGGCCGAAACAACCTGAAGATACCATTGGGAAACGGACGCTTTCTGATCCTACACCACAAGAAGGGACTCCTTGAAGGATAGGGGCCGCTTTCTAGACAGTTCTAGGGATGGCGCCGCGGAACTTGCACTGCGGTTTTATATGGGAGAACAGGCTCCGCCGGCGGAATATAGCGGAACCATGGTTCCACGCGTTTTTTGCGGAATATAGCGGAACCATGGTTCTTTGTTGCATGGCATTTATTGTGTTCAGTCGTCTTATCTTCTGAAGATGCCTAGGGAATCCATAAGGATGATGATAAGGCATGGGATTAGAATGGCGCGCATGCACAATTTGAATAGCCAGCGGTTAGGCCACGGACGGTCGCCGCTTACTTCCTTGCAGAACCTTTCCAGACCATAGACGCATACGACCAGTAGGGTCGTGAAGATTGCACCGAATGGCATGATGACGTTGTTGCTTATGAAGTCAAGTGTGTCGAGAATGTCCATCTTCGCGTAGTCTTGGATGAAGGCCAGCGGATGAACAAAACTCAGGCAGCTGTAACCGAGAACAGTGATGATGCCGATGACAAGAATTTCGGCGACGCCGTATATGATGGAAGTCTTGCGGCTGAGTTTGAGTTCCTGTCCGATGGTCTGGACATTGGTTTCAAGCAGCGAGATTGCGGAGGTGGCGGCAGCGAAAAGTACAAGCAGGAAGAATGCAATGCCGACGATTTTGCCGCCGAAGAAACTTGCGAAAACCTGCGGCAATACGATGAATACGAGACCAGGCCCTGCGTTCTGAGCGGCGTCTTCGCCGCCGAAAGAGACCAATGCTGGAATGATCATAAGGCCGGCCAGGAACGCCACGAGCGTGTCGAATAGCGCGACATGATTGACGTTCGCGATCAGATTGTCTTCCTTGCGCATGTACGAACCGTATGTGATCATGATTCCCATTGCGATGGAGAGCGAGTAGAAGAGCTGTCCGACTGCTGTGACCAGCGTCATGATGCTGAATTTGGACCAGTCTGGCTTCAGGTAGTATTTTATTCCTTCTGATGCGTTCGGCAGTCTTAGGCAGTAGATGCAAAGAGCAATGATAAGCAGCACAAGCAGTGGCATCAGTATTTTGTTGAAGCGTTCGATTCCTTCTTTCACACCGAGAGCGATGACGCCCACGACGATTGCGATGAAGAGAAGGAAATAGAGCAGCGGCTCCCATGTCGAGGAGATGAATGTGGAGAAATATTCAGCCGATGCGTTGGCGTCTTCCGCGCTGAATTTGGAAATCGGATTGGTAAGAAGCGCAACGACGTATTTGGTTACCCAGCCACCTATGACGCAATAATATGGTAGGATGATAAGCGGCGCGATTGCATTGAGCCAACCGCCGACTTTGAGGAAGCCAACAGGACCAGTTTTGCCTTTGCAGATTTGTCGATATGTTCCAATCGGGCCCATTCCTGTCATTCTGCCAAGGCCATTTTCGGCGATCAGCAGCGAATAGCCGAATGTAAAAAGGGCGATGACGTAGATTGTAAGAAAAATACCGCCTCCCTGATTCGCCACGCAATATGGAAAGCGCCAAATATTTCCGAGGCCAACAGCAGAACCTGCGGCCGAAAGAATATAACCCATTCTGCTGGAAAAGCCTGTATGTTTATTCATTATAGATGCTCCATTGATTGTCTGTTCAGATGAAAAAGAAGAACCCTCGGGAATTGACTTCTCGAGGGTTTCAAGTCAATTGAAATTAGACTTTTCGTTGATGCGGAACGTGTTATGTGCGTTCCGCATTTTCAGTCGGCATTTTAGAAGAGGCCCTGTTCCATCATGGCGGTGGCGACCTTCTTGAAGCCTGCGATGTTTGCGCCGGCAACCAGATCGTAGCCAAGACCATATTCGGCGGCCGCCTTGGCGGATTCGTCGTGGATGGTGACCATCATCTTCTTGAGCTGTGCGTCGACTTCGTCTGCTGTCCAGACGAGACGCTCGGAGTTCTGTGCCATTTCAAGGCCGGAAACGCCGACGCCGCCTGCATTGACTGCCTTGGAAGGAGCGACGATCATGTGCTTCTGGCTGCGCAGGAAGTTCAGAGCGTCGTTGGTGGTGGGCATGTTGGCCACTTCGATGTAGTACTTGACGCCGGATGCCGCGATCTTTTCGGCGGATCCCATTCTGACGTCGTTCTGAGTGGCGGCAGGCAAGTAGATGTCAACGTCCTCGACGCCCCCGCACTCC
>JAKSPA010000217.1 GCA_024405235.1 Lentisphaeria bacterium | reverse complement strand
TTGTGCTGCGCCCAATGCGGCTTAATTCCTACCCTCTTGGGGAACATAGCGTTTTTGAAAAACGCTTTGCATGGGGTCGAACTGTATCGTATTTCACTTTCTAGGATTGTCAAATGGACATTTTGGACAAACACTGGCTTGATGGCGCGTGTGGCTATTCAACGCACATTTTTGTAACGAAGCGTAGCGGTGAGAATGCGAATAGCCGTTTGCACGCTCATGACTTTTATGAACTTGTCGTAATAACATCCGGACGTGCTGGCTATACCTATTTTGACCATGAGTACGAAATCCATACGGGCGATGCTTTCATTGTCCCTCCTGGATGTGGCCATTGCTATCATGACCAGCGTGGTTTGGAACTGCTGAATTTTCTATGGTATCCAGACGCGCTTCCAGTCGATTTCCAGAAAATGAAGGATTTGCGATCCTTCCGTGCCTTCTTTGAATTGGAGCCTGATTCCAGAAACAACTTTTCTTTCGAACATCATCTCTTGCTGAACAGCGAGCAGATTGCTGAAGTGGAGAAAATCCATCGTCGCATGACTCACGAACAGGAGGGCGCGTTGGAGGGCGGACAGCTTTGCCTTACATTTATGCTATATGAATTATTGATAAAATTGGGACGTTACTATGGCGAGATGGGTTGCGAATCCGAGCCAAACGAACTGATTCGCATGGAACGCGTGGCCGAGCATGTCGAAGAGAATTTCATGAGGCACATACCACGTTCGGAGGCGGCCAAGATCTTCAGCCGAAGCGAGCGTATTTTCGCCGATGCGTTTACGCGGATTTTCGGAATGTCCTTCAGCGATTATCTCACGCAGATTCGTTTGAGACACGCACAGCAGATGCTTCGCGAAACGCCCAAGCGGATAACGGATATCGCACTTGAATGCGGCTTCTGCGACAGCAATTATTTCTGCGCCGTCTTTCGGAGGAAATATGGCATAACGCCAAGACAGTATAGATTGAAGGAAGGCAGTTAGCGCTCGCCAAGTCCGACTTGTTCAATTCGTAAAAAAAATCCCCGCAGCGTTTGAAACGCGGCGGGGATTTTCGTTATGCTACCAAAGGATTACTTCTGGTGGTAGTTGGTGTGGAGGAGGTGGTGTGCCTTCTGGGAACCGGGCTCGCCAAGGAATTCCGTGTAGAGGGCCTGGATGTCGGGATTCTGGTGGGACATGCGGAGAGGCTTGTTCGCATCTTCGTCATAGAGTCCCTTCATGCGCTTCTCGAGCAGAGAGCGATCGCCATGGAGGAAGGGCTGACCGCCGCCGTTGATGCAGCCGCCGGGGCAGGCCATGATTTCGATGGCCTGGAAGCGGTTGGGATCCTTGCGGACCATTTCCAGAACCTTGCGTGCATTGCCGAGGCCGGAGCAGACCGCCGCTGTGACTTTCAGGCCAGGAGCGACCTCAACGGTGGCTTCCTTGATGCCGTCAAGACCACGGACTGCGCGGAAGTTGACTGCGTCGCCTGCCAGATCTTCGCCTGTCAGCATGGAGTGGACGGAGCGCAGAGCCGCTTCAAGAACACCGCCGGTGACGCCGAAGATGTCGGCTGCGCCAGTGGACTTTCCGAGCGGGTTGTCATACTCTTCGTCTTTCATGTTGCCAAGATTGATGCCAGCTTCGCGGAACATCTTGCAAAGTTCGCGGGTGGTCAGGACGTAGTCGACATCACGGACGCCGTTAGGCGCGAATTCAGGACGTGCGGCCTCGTACTTCTTCGCCTGGCAAGGCATGACGGAGACAACGATGAGATCCTTCGGATCGAGACCGAGCTTTTCTGCATAGTAGCTCTTTGCGATCGCGCCGAACATCTGCTGCGGTGATTTGCAGCTGGATGGGATGTGAAGCAGATCTGGGAAGTTGTGCTCGATGAAGTTGATCCAGCCAGGGCAGCAGCTCGTCAGAATCGGCAGATTCTTGCCAGCCTTGACGCGCTCGACCAGCTCGTGACCCTCTTCCATGATGGTGAGGTCAGCTGAGAAGTTGGTGTCGAACACTTTGTCGAAGCCTAGAGCGCGGAGACCAGCCACGAGCTTGCCAGTGACAGGCACGCCAGGCTCGAAACCGAACTCCTGACCGACTGCGACGCGGACTGCGGGAGCGGTCTGGACGATGACGGTCTTGGAAGGATCGTTGATGGCTTTCCAGACCTTCTTGACATAGCTGATGCCTGTGATGGCGCCGACGGGGCATGCGTTGACGCACTGTCCGCAGAAGGTGCAGGAGGTATCGGCCAGAGGAATCATGGAAGCGGTTCCGACCTTTGCGGAGAAGCCACGGCCATAGCCGGTGAGTGCGCCGACGGTCTGGACCTTGTTGCAGACGGTCTCGCAGCGGCGGCACATGATGCACTTGGAAAGATCGCGCATGATGGCTTCGGAGGACTCGTCAACAGGGAACTTGTTGGTTTCGCCCTTGAATTCGATGTCGCGGATGCCAAATTCGGCAGCGAGTTTCTGAAGTTCGCAGTCCTGGTTCTTCGGGCAGGTCAAGCAATTCTTCGGATGGTCGGAGAGCATGAGCTCGAGAACGGTGCGGCGTGCATTCAGAGCGCGCTGAGAGTTTGTCCAGACTTCGACACGGTCGTTGGTGATTGGTGTCGCGCAGGCAGGAACCAGAATCGGACGTGGACGGATACCAGCAGCCTCGACAAGGCAGATACGGCAGGAGGCGGGCTTGTTGGAGACGCCGCATCCGAGATCCTTGCAGTAGCACAGTGTCGGGATGTTGATGTTCAGTTTCTGGGCTGCTTCCAGAATTGTGGAGCCTGAAGGAACAGTGACCTTGGTTCCGTTAATAGTAACAGTTACGTCGCTCATTGTTATTCCTCACTACTCCTTGACGATGGCTTTCTTGGGGCATCCCTCGATGCACGCTCCGCACTTGATGCACTTCGCGGGATCGATGGAGTGTTTCTGTTTGAGTTCGCCGGTGATTGCGCCGACAGGGCAGTTGCGCTTGCACTTTGTGCAGCCGATGCAGCCGTCGGTGATTCTCAGCGTGTAGAGCTTCTGGCAGGTGCCTGCGGGGCACTTCTTGTCACGGACGTGCGCCAGATACTCATCCTTGAAGTAGCGCAGAGTGCTGAGGATGGGATTCGGGGCGGTCTGTCCGAGGCCGCAGAGTGCGGTGTCACGGATGGTGTTGGCCAGTTTTTCGAGCTCGACGAGAGTCTCTTCCGTGCCATTGCCGTCGCAGATCTGCTCGAGCATTTCAAGCATGCGGCGCGTTCCGATACGGCATGGTGTGCACTTGCCGCAGGATTCGTCCTTCGTGAATCCGAGATAGAACTTTGCCATTGCAGGCATGCAGTCCTTGTCGGAGAGAACGATCATACCGCCGGATCCCATCATGGAGCCGATCTTGCCGAGATTGCCGTAGTCGATAGGCGTGTCGAGATTCTCTTTGGTGATGCAGCCGCCGGAAGGACCGCCGGTCTGAACAGCCTTGAATTCGCGTCCGCCGGAGATGCCGCCGCCGATGTCGTAGATGATTTCGCGGAGGGTGGTGCCCATCGGAACTTCAAC
>JAKSPA010000216.1 GCA_024405235.1 Lentisphaeria bacterium | reverse complement strand
GATTATAGTACTTTCACTGTCTGAAATACCACTTTCATATATATGTTTCACACGGAGATGTTTGCCTCAACAGTCGTCATTTCTCTCGCAAAGCTAAAAGAAAACTACAAGCGCATGCAGAAGGCTTTTCCAGGCCTTCGCCTGGCTCCTGTGATCAAGTCCGATGCATACGGTCATGGGATTATTCACTCCGCGCGTGCGCTCGAAGAGGTGAAAACGCCTTATATCTGCGTTTTCGCGGCTGACGAGGCGAAGATTCTGCGCGATGCAGGAATCACGACAAGAATCATCATTCTCGGCGGTGCGTTGGATTTGAGCGAATGCGACACGATCGCTTCTTTGGACAACGTGGCGGTTTCGGCGTGGAATCTTCCCGAAATTCGCGAATTGTCCAGATGCGCAGTTGCACGCAAGCGCGTGGTCGAACTGCATCTGAAAGTGGACACGGGCATGAGCCGTCTTGGCTTCTTTCCGGAAGAATGTCCTGCCGTAGTCGAAGAGATACTCTCTCTGCCAGGCTTGTCTCTGAAGGGCGCGTTCACCCATTTGGCGAGTGCCGACCATCCCGAAAAAGACTACACCGAGCGTCAGACCGCCGCATTCAAAAAAGCGATTGCCTCTCTGCCTGCAGGCGCGACGGAGATTCATCAGAGCGCCACGCCTGGCATGCTTGCAGGAGTAGGTCTGGAATATCCTATCGTGCGGCCTGGTTTTACCCTCTATGGCTATGGCGACGATCCGAGAATGCCTGATGTGGCTTTCGAACCAGTGATGGAATTCCGCAGCCATCTGATTTCGCTGAAGGAAATTCCCGTCGGAGCGGAGATCTCCTATGGTGGAATCTATCGCGTGGAGGATCGCCCGCGCAAGATCGCCGTGGTGCCTGTCGGCTATTCGGACGGCTATCCGAGACTGCTCGGCAATCAGGCCGATGTTCTTGTGCGCGGCAGACGAGCGCCGATTCGCGGTCGCGTCTGCATGGGCATGTTCATGGTCGATGTCACGGAGATTCCCGACGCGGCAGTAGGTGACGAAGTTGTTCTTTTGGGATGCCAGGGCGACGAATGCATCAACGCGAACGAACTGGCCACGAAGGTCGGAACGATTCCGTACGAACTGCTCTGCAGTCTGGGAAAGCATCCAAATCGTGTTTTCAAATAATTTTGGAGGAGATACATGTCTGAAAAGAATAGTTGCAAGAAAGGCAAGTGCCGTAAGGTTCTTGGGTGGATTCTAACGACCCTTTGCGTGATAATCGTTGCGCTTCTGGTTGTCGTGAGCATAGTCATCAACCGCATAGATCCGATTGTCAAATACGGTCTTGAGGAATACGGTCCCAAGCTGCTCGGCGCTCCCGTTACAGTCCAGAAGGTTGATTTTTCCCTTCTGAAGATGCGTTTCGAGCTGAAGGATCTGGTTGTCGGAAATCCAGAAGGATACAACACCGACAATGCGATTTCGGTTGGCAGAGTCTTTGTGAAAGTACGCGTGAAGAGTCTCTTCACCAAGATGATAGAGGTCAATCAGATTCTTGTGGAGGCTCCTGAGATCACATACGAGGTCGGTCTGGGCAATTCCAACATCGGCACGCTTCTTGAAAACGTCGAGAAGGCGACAGCCTCCGACAAAGAAGAAGAGGAAAAGCCTGAAGAAGAAGTGGACGACGGCGATGGCAGAAAGGTCGTCATTGACGAAGTGAAGGTGAGTGACGGCAAGATCCGCCTCTCGGCAAAGATTCTGCAGGGTCTTGCGGCGCCTGTTCCGCTGCCGACGATTACGCTTCATGACATCGGCAAGGAAAAGGAGGGCGCCAGCTTTGTCGAAGCGACCGGAGAGATGCTGAAGGGCATCTTCACGGGAGTCATAGACTGCGGAAAGAGTGCCTTGTCTGCGATCGGCGACGGCGCGAAGAAGGTCGGTGAGGCGATCGGCGACGGTGCGAAGAAGGTCGGCGAGGCGATCGGCGACGGCGCGAGCAAGGCGGTCGATTCACTCAAGAACATTTTCGGCGGAGACAAAAAATAGTTTCCGATTGCATCAATTTCAAAATAGGATAAAGATACAATGGCACTTTCTTGTGGATTCGTTGGACTGCCCAATGTCGGCAAGTCAACACTTTTCAATGCATTGTCCAACGGCAAAGCCGCTGCGGAAAACTTCCCGTTCTGCACGATCGAACCAAACACTGGCATTGTGCCAGTTCCGGACGAACGTATGCAGAAACTTGCTGAACTGGAGAAATCCGCGAAGATTGTTCCGGCCACGATGAAATTCATTGACATCGCGGGTTTGGTCGAAGGGGCCAGCAAGGGCGAGGGCCTTGGCAACCAGTTCCTTTCGCACATTCGCGGCGTGGACGCAGTCGCTCATGTGGTTCGTTGCTTCAAGGATCCTGACGTGACTCACGTCAAGGAAGATCTTGATCCCGCCCGCGATTTGGATCTTATTCTCACCGAATTGATGCTCGCTGATTTGGAATTCCTCCAGCAGAAGCAGGCAAAGGCGAAGAAGAGCACGCGCTGCGCCGCTCCTACCGATCCGACGACGAAACTCGACATGGAGCTGACGGAGCGCTTCATTGCAGCTCTGGAGAATGGCCAGATGCCTGAATACGACCATAGCGATGCGGAAGAGAGCAAAGTCGCGCAGGCGATGCAGCTTCTCACTCTGATTCCCGCATTCGTCTGTGCCAACACCGACGAAGAAACCTACAAGAATTTCGGCCAGGAGCCGCTTTCGCAGGCTGTCATCGCAAAGGCTGCCGAACATAAGATGGAGGTCGTGCCAGTCTGCGCTAAATTCGAAACCGAACTGCAGGGGCTTGATCCAGAAGAGGCGCAGGTCTTCATGGAAGATCTCGGCATCAAGGAAAGCGGTCTGGAACGCGTCATTCACACTGGCTACAAGATGCTCAATTATCTGACGTTCTTCACGACAGGACCAGACGAAACACGCGCGTGGACGGTGACCGCAGGTGCCACCGCTCCGGAGGCGGCAGGCAAGATTCACACCGACATGCAGCGCGGCTTCATCCGCATGGAGGTCATCGCATACGACGATCTCATGCAATATGGCGGCTGGAATGCCGCAAAAGAGGCAGGCAAGCTTCGCATCGAGGGCAAGGAATACGTCGTGCAGGATGGCGACTGCTGCTTCGTCCGTTTCTCTGTTTAGTAGGAAGGAGACGAAAGACAATGAAGAGCATGACTGGATACGGTCGCGGAATCGCGACTTGCGAATGCGGGACAATGACTGTGGAGGTTTCCGCCGTCAACAGCAGAAAACAGGTGGACCTGCGCTGTTCGGTGCCGCGCGAACTGGGCAATCTGGAACAGCAGATCCGTCAGTGTGTCCAGAAGAAACTCTCACGTGGAAGCCTCTATGTGGCGGTCTCCTACCAGCTGAATCCAGAGACATCGGCTGCCGACCATCGTCTGGACGAACAGGCGTTTCTTGCGGTCGCGAAGGAGCTGGCGGCGCTGAGCGAGAAGGCTGGGCTGGCCGCGCCGACTGTAAGCGACGTCGTTGCTGTGCCTGGAGTGG
>JAKSPA010000215.1 GCA_024405235.1 Lentisphaeria bacterium | reverse complement strand
GCACGGAAAAGTCTCATTGCGCCGTTTTCGTCGGCGAAATAGGAGTCGGTTTCGAAGAGCGTGACCTTGAACGGCGTTGATACAGCGCCCATCTGCAGCCATAGTCCGAGCGAACTCCAGAGATTCGCTTCGGAAATCAGATTTCCGATTCTGCCGACGGAAAGCTGCCGTTCGGCCGTCATCAGATAGCGTCCTGTGAGTTGTTCGGGCGGAAAGGCGAAGGCTGCTGTTTGGTCGAAAGCGATTCCGACGATGCTCGACAGAAGCAATCGTGAAGAATTGACCACATAGTCGTCTATCGGCAAGACCGCCTGCACGACATCGAAGCGGAGTGAATTCCACACGTTCGGAGCCTGCAGTTTTGTCTTGACGTATTCAGGCAGGAGACGTTTTTCCTCTCTTGCCAAAGCAATCTGCGCCTCCAGATCCGCCTGAATGGCAGACGCGTATTCTGGTTCGCGCTTTGTTATGATTTCAATAAGATTGGAAAGGGCGTTCTGGAAGGAAGTTCCCGCCGCATAGTAGGTTCTGGCAGGGAAAAGGCCATCTCCTAACGTTATATATAGTACGCGCGGGACATTGTCGTCCAGAGGGCATTTTTTCAGCAGTTCCTTCAGCGGTTGCTTGTTCAGAAGAGCCTGACGGAGCTGTGCCGTGAATTCCGTCATTTGCGCTTCTGTGCAGGCGATTGGCACTTTTATGTCTCGGAACCACGGTCCTTCCTGAGAAAACAGTGCGAATGCCAGAAATAGAAACAGCGCGGCAAATGTGGAGTTTTTCATGGCTATGTCGTAGTCTATTGTGGATTTCACGCCTACGCTCGGCGGTTGCGGCATGCGTTGGAAGGCAGCGCCTGGAACGCAATTCACAGCGTCTTGCTGAGTCGCGGGGCGAATCACTGCCTGCTCCGGCTATGATTCGCCCCGCTATGGAACTATGTTTCTACATCAGTTCGGCGATCTGAACCGCATTGAGCGCGGCGCCCTTGAGGAGCTGATCGCCGCAGACGAAGAATGTCAGCGAGTTCGGAGCGGCCAGATTGTAGCGGATGCGGCCTGCGAGCACGTTGTACTGCTCGTTGGATTCGCATGGCATCGGGAAGTGGTTTGCGGCACGGTCGTCGACGATGGTGAGACCAGGAGCCTTCTTCCACGCTTCCAGAGCTGCTTCGACGGTGACGTTGTCCTTGAATTCCAGGGTGATGGATTCCGCATGGCTGCGGAGGACGGGGACGCGCACGCAGGTGGCGCAGACGCCGATGCCGTCGTCGTGCATGATCTTCTTGGTCTCGTTGACCATCTTCATCTCTTCGGTGTTGTAGCCGTTTTCGCCGATGTCGGTGTTGTGGCTGAAGACGTTGAAGGCATACGGCCACTTGAAGACCTTCGGCTCGGCCTTTCCGCCTGCAAGGACGGTCTTGGTCTGCTCGATGAGTTCGAACATGCCCTTCGCGCCAGCGCCAGAAGCGGACTGATAGGTGCAGACGTTGATTCTCTTGACGGGATAGATGTCATAGAGCGGTTTGACTGCCACGAGCATGATGATCGTTGTGCAGGTCGGGTTGGCGATGATGCCGTTGTGCTGCTTGATGTCCGCTGGATTGACTTCCGGAACGACGAGAGGCACGGTGGGATCCATGCGGAAGCAGCTGGAGTTGTCAACCACGACGGCGCCAGCCTTGACGGCAGACGGCGCGAATTCCTTCGAGATTGATCCGCCTGCGGAGAACAGTGCGACGTCGATGTCCTTGAAGGAGTCGTGAGTGAGCTCTTCGATGGTGTAGTTCTGGCCGTTGAACTGTGCCTGCTTGCCCGCCGAGCGGGAACTTGCGAGAAGGCGGAGGTTCTTCACGGGGAAATTGCGCTTCTCAAGCGTCTTGATCATTTCAACGCCGACTGCACCGGTTGCTCCGACAACGGCAACATTTAGTGGACGATTTGGCATTTTTTTGTTCCTTTTGTGGATTGGTTGTTGGTTGTTGGTTACTTGTCAATAGATTCGGTCATGAGCGATGCGATTTTCATGGCGAAATCTCTCGGATTGTCGACGGGGAGATTCGCCATGAGTCGCGCTGAATCGAAAAGCATCGTGGCGTATTCCTGGACTTTGGCGCTTGCGGCGTCCTTTGCCAGGACATTTCTAAGGGCGGCGATAAGCGGATGGTCTGGATTGATTTCAAGAATCTGCTTGACATCAGGCACCTCCTGCTTTAGCGCCTTCATCATTTTCACCATCTGCGGACTCATTGCCCATTCGGCGTCCACCAGGCAGCATGCGCTGTCCGTGAGACGGTTGGAGAGTTTGACATCGGAGACCTTCTCCTTGAGGAGCTCTTTCAGCTTGGCGACGAGATCGGCGTTGGCCGTTTCCGCGGCCTTGCGCTCTTCGCTCTTGGCCTTCTTTTCTTCTTCCGTGTCGAGATCGACGTCGCCCTTCGAGATGTCTCTGAGAGGCTTTCCGTCGAAATTGTCGATTGACGGAATCACGAATTCATCGACGGTGTCGGTGAGGAAGAGGACTTCGTAACCCTTCTTGCGGAAGGCTTCCAGCTGCGGAGAGTTCTTCGCATTGGCGAGATCCTCCGCTGTCAGATAGTAGATCTCCTTCTGCGCCTCAGGCATGCGTTTGACATATTCGGCAAAGGTCGTGCGTTTGCCATCGTCAAGAGCGGTGCTGTAGAACATGAGGAGATTCTGCAGCTTTTCTGCATTCTCGAAATCCTCGCGGAGGCCTTCCTTGAGGACGGCGCCGAAACTTGTGTAGAAGGTCTCGTAGCGCTCGGTTGCGTTCTTCTGCATGTCCGCAAGAGTGTCCAGAACCTTCTTGGTGATGTTCTTGCGGATGATGCTCAGCGTGCGCGCCTCCTGAAGCATTTCGCGGGAGACGTTCAGCGGCAGGTCTGCGGAGTCGACCACGCCGCGGAGGAACCGCAGATAGCGCGGAAGGAGCTGTTCGCAGTTGTCGGTGATGAACACTCTGTGGACATAGAGCTGAATGCCCTTCGGACGGTTGTCGCCTACGATCATGTCCCACATCGGCTTCTGCGGAATGTATGCAAGCGCCTTGAATTCCGCCTGGCCTTCAACTGACCAGTGGATGGTCTCGAAAGGCTCCTGGTAGTCGTGCGAGAGGTGTTTGTAGAATTCGTCGTATTCTTCTTTCTTGATGTCGTTCTTTGGACGGATCCAGATGGCCTTCTGGGAGTTGAGAGTCTCTTCGACGATTGTGACCTTCGGCGGAAGAGGCTTTCCGTCGGCATCGAGCACGTCCTTTCCGTCGGCGTCTTTCACGGGTTCGGAGTGCTCGACGTCCATGACGATGGGATGTTCCACGAAATCGGAGTATTTCTTGACGATCTTGCGGAGGCGCCACTCTTCGAGGAACTCTGTTTCGTCGTCCTTCAGATGGATGATCACATCGGTGCCGCGATTCTCCTTCTCAACGTTTTCGAGCGTGTAGAAGCCATCGCCGTTGGACACCCACTTGGGAGCGGCGCTCTTGTCGCCTGCCCGGCCAGTGACAAGAGTCACTTCGTCGGCGACCATGAAGGC
>JAKSPA010000214.1 GCA_024405235.1 Lentisphaeria bacterium | reverse complement strand
ACGATTTCCGTTTCGGTAGAAGAGGTTACGGTGGAAAAGGAGCCTGAACCGCTAAACTTCACAAAGAACTATCTCGTTGTCAATCTGAACGACGGAAATTATCGTGAAACCGACAGCGCTCCAAATCTCTCAAGCGACACATGCCGAACATCGGAGCTTTGGCTGAAGCGAATTCCCAATGGATCATTCTATATGGGAAGTTCTTCGGGCGAAGTCGGACGCGGAAATGACGAGACACGCCATCGCGTGACATTGACGAAGGCCTTCTACATTGGAGTTTTCGAAGTGACTCAGAAGCAGTACCAACTCATAATGGGAAGCAATCCGTCGGAATATACCGGCGATACGCGGCCTGTCGAAAATGTCTCATACGACGATATTTGTGGAACAATATCCAATACAGTCGCCGATTCCTTCATCGGAAAACTGCGTGCGAAGACGATAAGGGAGTCTGCTAACGGAACTAAAACGGTTCTGGCATTCGATCTGCCTACGGAAGCACAGTGGGAGTATGCCTGCCGGGCGGGCAAGACAACTGCATTGAATACTGGCGAGAACCTTTCCGTGGCGGACAAAGATGCAGCGATGGCTAAGGCGGGAAGATATTCGTACGACATTACCGATAACAAAGGCGGTTTGTCATACACAGAGCACACGAAAGTCGGTCTGTATCCTGCAAACGCATGGAATCTCTATGACATGCATGGAAATGTCGCCGAATGGTGCCGAGACTTCTATGGCGCCTATTCAAGTTCGTCTGTGACGGATCCGACTGGGCCAGAGTCTGGTTCCTGCAACGTGATTCGTGGCGGACACTGGAACGGCTGCGTCGGTGTATTCTTCACAATTCTGAATCCAGAACCAAATGAGAATTTTCATCCCTTCTATCCTATTGATGCGCAGTTCTGCCGCTCGGCGAGCAGAGACTATCTCTCTCCGACGTACAAGGGCAATTACACAGGCTTCCGCATCTGCGTGATTCTGCCTTGATTCAAGCGTGAAATCATCTTCAATGCCAGACGCGTTTGTTTGGCATTGAAGTGATGGTTAGTAATCTGGTTAGTGTTTGCTGATTAATATGTTAATATGATTCTACGCGCCCCGTGCAGGGTGCTCCACCATGGTCCGCCGTTGTTCCTTCCACCTTTGCCAATCGCGCCAGTGACGGCGGCGACGCGGCGCATCTGGTCGTCGAAGTCGGCGAAGACCTTTGCTGCGGCCTGGAAGGGGGCGGCGATCTGCCGACCAATGGTCTCCATGTTCCTGCCGATGGAGAAGAGTTTCATCTGCAGCTGCTTGAAGGCGTCCTTCGTCGACTCCAGGCCCTGCCTCAGTTCCGAATCATCGATGGTCATGCGTATCAGTGCATTGGCGGAATAGGCGTCGCTGTAACCTGCGTAATGATTGCTTGACATGTGCTATATTATCAAAAATTCATGAATGGCTTTCTATTGAACGGAAATCATCCGACGGGAGAAGGAACATGGAAAAGCTCTACACGATTCATCTTACCGACTGGCTTGGGGAGAAAGATACGTATGTTACCGAAAATTCCTCAGGAGCAAACATCATGAAAGTCAAGGATGTTTTTCTGCGCTATTACAAACGTTTTAAAAATGACCCTGAATTGTTGTCAAAATTCAACATTTCCTATGATGTTCCCAACGAGCCGAATCCTGTTCCTTTTTTTGTGTCGCGCTACAATTTAACTTGGGGCAAAAAGGGATTTCTTGCAGTTGTCCCAAGCATTCTAGTGAACCCAGTTCTTACAGAGCAGGGCGTTCTTCGACGGGCGTGGGAGCAGGGAGAGCAACTGGAGAAGGCCAGAAAGAACATGCCGGAGTACCGCAACACTCCATTCGGACCAATGTACTACTAGCGGCTTGCAGGCCCAGACATGGGGATTCCCGCGCCTTGCGGCGCGTGGGCAGACAAGACGCGGCGAAGGGGAAACCCGGCGATGGTATCGCCGCGCACAGGACGCCCAATGCGGCTGAGACATCCTTGAGAGACGCGCCAGCCTGCACGGCGAACGGGGCGGCGACTTTCAGTGATTAGCCAAGGTCGGCCAGGGTCTGGGCGGAGCCGTTGGCGGTGGCGGCCAGGATATCAGCCACATTCACCATCTGCGATGCATCCATGCGGAAGACGCGGAGCTGATTGGCCGCGATGGAGGCGGCTTCGGCCAGTTCCGTTCCTGTGACAGGGGCCAGATCCATGACCTTGGAGATGGCTTCGTTGATCTCCTTGGAGGAAAAACCCATCATTCCAAGGGCTCCCATGCCGCCCGCCACCTGCGAGGCGGAATAACGGGTGGAGGCGCCAAGCTGTTTCGCCACGTCGGTCATCTTCTGGAGATTCGCCGTGGAGGAGCCGGTGACAGCCGCGACACGTCGCATCTGGTCGTCGAAGTCGGCGAAGACCTTTGCTGCGGCCTGGAAGGGGGCGGCGAGACGTTCGCCGATGCTTTGCCAGTTCTGGCCGATCTGAAAGTATGTCCTTGAGAACGTTTTCAGTTTGTCCTTGACTTCTTCAAGTTTTTCTTCAACGCCAGATTCTTCCACGACCATTTTCAAGAAGGAAAACGCCGCGTATTTATCGCTGTATCCAATGTTTTGAGGCATGATGAATTATATTAAGGTTATATTAAGGCAAAGATTTGCAAAGAAAGATGGAGGAATTGGCTATGAAGGAAATCTACACAGTGCAACTGGGCGACTGGTTAGGGAAAAAATTTCGTATAATTCATAGCGAAGCTGGTGAAATCCTATATGACACAATTAATCCTGGAGTCAAAAACACAAAAGGCACTTATCATCTCTATCTTCAACTAAAACACAACAATGTTCCACTGGATGATATTGCCTATGAATGGACAAGGACGGACGAAGCCAATCCTATGCCTAGATTTGTTTCGGACTACAATCTAAACATTAATGTTGGCTTTTGGACAACGTTGCTCTGTGGGCCATTTGCCATTACGCCTACATTGACCGAAGATGGTATTATGCGTAAGGCGCTTGAGGATTTTGACAAAAGAAAAGTAGAAGAAGAGACAAAGAAAAAAAACTATGTAGATATGCCATTTGGGCGTGTCTATCACTAGCGTCTTGCGGCCTCTACGATTGCCTGGAAGATTTCGCGGGCCTCACTACTATTTACGGAGACTGCGGAATTTTCGCGACTGCTCCGCAGGGGATTGAAGTCCGCCTGCGTGAGCTCCTTTGATTTCTTCGGATCGCGGTTGGCGTTGTAGAGCATGAGGAGGATCGCAGCCGTGCGGTCCCATTCGGCCATCTGGCGTGATTCGGCCATGGCGACGAGTGACCGGAGGGTAAGTGGGGATGGATCTACGCCGACTATTCCGGCGAGTTCATCGGCAAGGGCGAGGATTCCAGGGACTGTCCGGCCTTTTCCAAGGCTTCCTTCATCTGCTTTTCGGCGCACAGGACGGGTTGGCGATTGAAGCGTCTTTTTTGACAACGCTTCAAAAAACGGCCATTTTAGGGGGTGTTTTGTCAAATAGTTGTTATGTTAAATATCTAGCCCGC
>JAKSPA010000213.1 GCA_024405235.1 Lentisphaeria bacterium | reverse complement strand
CACTGTTCGCATGGCACATAGACATCGGGCAGGAACTGCATCTCGATCTTCTTGATGCCGTCGCCATGGCACTCTTCGCAGCGGCCGCCTTTGACGTTGAAGGAGAAGCGACCAGGCGTGTAGCCACGCAGCTTCGCATCGTTTGTCTGTGCGAAGATGTCGCGGATCAGATCGAAGAGTCCAGTGTATGTGGCTGGATTGGAACGCGGCGTCTTGCCGATCGGCGACTGATCAATGACGATCAGTTTTTCGACATTCTCGATGCCCTCGACCTTCTGGCACGCGCCCGGTTCGTCGTCTTTGATTCCGAGATGCTTGTTGATCGCAGGACGGATGATGTGGTTGACAAGCGTGGACTTGCCTGAACCTGACACGCCCGTCACGCAGCAGAAGAGTCCGAGCGGAATCTTCACGTTGAGCTTTTTGAGATTATGTTCGACGGCGCCCTTCACCGTGATGAACGAGCCGTTGCCCTTATGGCGTTCCGTCGGCACAGGAATCTCTCGCTTGCCTGAGATGTATTCGCCAGTTACGCTTCCAGGCGTGGCCGCCACTTCGGCAGGCGTTCCCTGCGCCACGAGATAGCCGCCGTGCAATCCTGCGCCAGGCCCCAGATCGACGATGTGGTCAGCCGCCCTCATGGTATCTAGATCGTGTTCGACGACGATGACGGAATTGCCAAGATCGCGAAGGTGCTTGAGACTTTCGAGAAGACGATCGTTGTCGCGCTGATGCAATCCGATGGATGGCTCGTCAAGGATGTAGAGCACTCCGACGAGTCCCGAACCGATCTGGCTGGCCAGACGGATGCGCTGCGATTCGCCGCCCGAAAGCGTTCCGCTCTCGCGATTCAGCGTAAGATAATTCAGTCCGACCTGTTTCAGGAAGCCAAGACGGTTCTGAATCTCCTTCAGCAGTTCTCCGCCTATTTTCCTTTGGGATTCCGTCAGTTCAAGTCCATTGAGAAAATCCAGTGCATTGTCGATTGACAACGCACAGAACTGACTGATGTTCAAACCGTTGATGGTGACTGCAAGATATTCTGGCTTCAGACGTGCGCCGTGACAGAGGCTGCACTCTTCGAACATCGACGCCTCCTCAAGGCGTGCGCGGAGATCGTCGTTTTCGGTTTCACGGAGGCGACGTTCCAGATTCGGAATGATTCCCTCGAATGGTTTCCGCCATTCGTGCATCTTTCCCTTTTCCCAATAGTCTTAGGTTCAGTCGGTCGCTCCTGAACCATAGAGGAGCATCTTTCTTACCTCTTCGGGAAGTTTGTTCCAAGGCGTCGTCAGCGAGAATCCGAACTGTTCGGAAAGGCAGCGCAGATAGTGGTTGTAGAGCATGATGACGTATCGCGGGCCACGACGCCACAGCGGAACCGCACCACGCCTCAGCGAAAGCGTCGGATCCGGAACAACCGCCTCTGGAGCGAATGTCAAATGCTTTCCGAGACCATCGCAGCCAGGGCATGCACCGAATGGCGAATTGAAGGAGAAGTTTCGCGGAAGCATCTCGCCGAAGGAAATGCCGCAATCGGGACATGCGAAATTCTCGCTGACGAGTTCCTCCGTCCAGCCGTCTGGATTTTCGGAATCCTCCATCATCACGCCCATCACGCCGTTGCCTTTCTTCAGGGCCAGTTCGACGGAATCGTTCAGGCGCCCATGATCCAGCGTGCGTGTCACGGGACGATGCACCTCCGCTTCTATCGTATGCCTGAGCGTCTTGCCAAGCTTGATTGCGCCATCCAACGGGACCACCTTGCCGTCAATGCGCGCGCGCACAAAGCCGTCTCTGCGCATCTGCTCGATGACATCCACATGTTCGCCCTTTTTTCCACGCACGTAAGGCGCAAGCAGCATGAGTTTTCTGCCTGCAGGACGCTTCTGGATGTGTTCGCAGATGACTTCTGCGCTCTGAGAGGTAATGACCTTGCCGCATTTCGGGCAGTGCGGAACGCCGAGATGTGCATAGAGCAGTCGCAGATAGTCGTAGATTTCGGTCGTCGTCGCGACAATGGAACGTGGCGACGAACCTGCGACGCGCTGTTCGATTGCGATTGCAGGCGAAAGTCCGTCGATGTGCTCCACCTGCGGTTTGGAAAGGCGGTCAAGAAACTGCCTGGCGTATGCGGAAAGGCTCTCCACATAACGGCGCTGTCCCTCCGCATAGAGAGTATCGAAAGCCAGCGACGACTTTCCGGAACCGCTGGGGCCCGTGACCACGACCAACTTGTTCCGAGGAATCGAAAGCGTCAGATTCTTCAGATTGTGTTGGCAGGCGCCTTGGATGACTATGGAATCGCTATCCATTTGGAAGTAGTGTGGGATGTTGGCAAAGGGTATTTCCGCTTTCTTGGAATTCGGTAAGAAGATATAATTTAATGTATAATTTCCGTACTGGAAATTGCGACGACATTCTTACGGAAATAATGCTACGATGCATTATCTTATGGCAAATGACTGTTTCGCAGAAAATAGGAACTCCGAACCATGAAATATCCAATCAGCGTCCAGACCTTTGAAACGATTATCAATGGGAACTACGCCTATGTTGACAAGACTGCCCTTGTCCATAAACTGGCGCAGGAACACGTCTGCTTTCTATCCCGTCCGCGCAGATTCGGAAAATCGCTGTTAATAAGCACCCTAGAAGCATATTTTCTCGGAAGAAGAGAGCTTTTCAAGGGACTGGAGATGGAGGCGCTGGAAAACGAATGGACAAAGTATCCCGTCTTCAGAATTGACTTTGCAAACGGCAATTTCAGCAATGAAACAGAACTGAGTTGTATGCTTGAAGGGCAAATAGCGCTCTGGGAAACAATCTACGGCGGAGATGCAAACTATCCTACTTTGGGGCAGCGTTTCAAATACGTTCTGGAGCAGGCGCATGCGAAAACTGGCCACAAGGTGGTTGTGCTGATTGACGAATACGACAAGCCACTGCTTGATGTTCTGGGACTTCCGCAGGAGGAGACCAACCGCCAGATACTTAAGGGCTTATATGGGACTTTCAAGGCGGCGGATGCGGACTTGCGCTTCGTGCTTTTGACAGGTGTCACGAAATTCTCGCAGATCACCGTATTCTCTGGTTTCAACCAGCCCCTTGACATCAGCATGGATCCACGCTATGACGCGATTTGCGGAATAACCGAAAAGGAACTACACACCGTCTTTGCGGAGCCAATACGCGAAATGGCCGACAGCCGCAACTGCTCTGAAGAAACCATGAAGGCCATTCTGAAGAAGCAATACGACGGATACCACTTCAGCAGAGCACTGCTGGACATCTACAATCCCTTCAGCATCATCAACGCCTTCAATGTACTGAACATCGACAACTACTGGTACCGCAGCGGCACGCCAACATATCTCGCAAAACTCATCGAGGGCAACGATGTCAACATGCAGAAACTTCTTGACGAACAATATCCATCAGAATACTTTGTGGACTACAAGGCCGACATCGAAGCACCATTGGCCATGCTCTACCAAAGCGGCTATCTGACCATCAAGTCATACGACATGGAGGACAATACCTTCGTACTGGACTATCCAAACG
>JAKSPA010000212.1 GCA_024405235.1 Lentisphaeria bacterium | reverse complement strand
CGTCGGCGTAGCATAGTAGCCGACGATACTGATGATCACACCAGCGATGACGCCAACGGTCATGGAGGTATGGGTGGTCCTGTTCAACTGCGCCATGTTCTTCGCGCCGAAATACTGCGCCGCGACCACGCTTGTACCGACCGACATTCCGACAAGCAGATTGATAAGCAGATGAACAAGCGATGACGTCGCGCCGACTGCGGCAAGCGCCTCATGCGAAGCATAGCGTCCGACAACCATCAGATCAGCCGCGTTAAAGAGCAGTTGCAACAGCATTGAGCCGTAGAAGGGCAATGCGAAGAAGAACAATTTGCCGTTTACCGCCCCTTCTGTAAAATCAACTGTATGCTTCTGCTTCATCACATGCAAACCAAATCGACGTCCTCAATAGATATCTTCGTCCATGAAGCCCTGCTCCAGTTTTTCGTATCCGCGAAGCGCAACATCCCCAAGCACCGACGGATCAATTGCATCGAACTGATGCTTGATTGGAACAAGGCGTCTTTTGAACTCGCTTCCGCTGCCGTATATCCTGTGCAGTTCAAGGATTTTGTCGGCGATTCGTCCAAGACGCGCCTCCATGACACTGCGTTCGCGTTCCTCCTCGCACGAAGAATCGTCGTCGTCGTCCCATTTCCTCTTGCTCAATTGATAGGCGCCATAGCCAAAAAGAAGTGCGTCCCAGAGTCCCATAGTTCAGCCTTTTGCTTTTTCCACGACAACAAACGTGCAAATGCGCTATTTATTGCCGCGCCAATTCAAGCAGCATTTCAAGAGCAGTCAAGACCGTTGCGCTTCTGACGGCTTCGCGATCGCCGTCAAAACCGCACCGTCTTACAACGCGCCTGTCTCTGCAAGCCACTCCTACATAGACGGTTCCTACTGGTTTGTCGGCGCTGCCGCCGCCAGGCCCGGCGATGCCGCTGACGGCAACGCCGTAGTCGGTGCCGCCCGCATTCAGGAGTCCCGTCAGCATTTCGCCGACGGTCTCCGCGCTGACAGCGCCATGCGCTTCAAGCGTCTAGGATTGAACGCCGAGACAGCGCATCTTCCATTCGTTCGCGTACGTCACGTAGCCGCCCATGAACCATGCGGAAGAACCGGCCACGGCCGTCATGGCCGCCGCGATTCCTCCTCCTGTGCATGATTCAGCAGTGGCCACGGTCTTGCCGCGTGCGGACAGCACGTCTGCAAGTTTCAGCACCCGTGATTGGATTTCGTCGTCTTTAGAGATTCGGCACATCGTCGCGCATGATGATCATTATTCCGCCAGCGAGAGTCTCGCCGCTCAGAATCATCTTCTGGACAGCCTTCTGGAGCTTTGAGCGCGGCGTGGAGGTAAACGGATCTTCGTGGTAGTTTCTGAATACGCGATTGAGCGCATCGCGATCATTCGACATGTTGTATGGGAAAACAGTTCCGAGTGACTGGAAGCGCACGATATTCGACGTCGGCGGGAGATACTTCCTGTAGTACGGATTGAGGAGCCACGACTCGCAGAAGAACGCACGGAACTCGCCGAAACGCTTCGGGAGATATTCGTTGGCGAGCTTGATGGATGCCACGCACTGATCGTAATCCATCGGACCGCAAGCTGGAATGTGCATATTCGCAACGATTTCACCCTGCTTGATGCCAAGACCAGGCACATCTTCAGGGCACGGAATCTTCTCGTATTGAAGCCGTCCCAATTGAATCACACCGCCTTTGAGAATATTGACGAACCAGTTGAGCGTGTCAACCCAGTAGCTTCCGTCGGCGCCGTCATGCGCATGCCAGTTCAGATCCTGCACAGTGACACGCCAGATGTCCTCCGAATAGCCCTTCTGCAGGAACGCCTCGCGCGATTCGTCCGCCAGAAGGCAATATGCGCAGGAGATGACGTATGAGCGCACGGGTTCCTGCAAGTCCTCCGGCATGTGAACAGGCAGGTAATCTTCCGATTTCCACGCAATGCGCATCTCGGACATTACAAACGCCACGGCGTCCTTGTGTTCGGCAAGCGTCTTTTCGAATGCGCTGCGACGATGCGCTGGAATGCAGCAGATCTCCATGCAGCGACGCAGATTTTCAAGAGTGATTTCCATAATAAATAAAGATTGGCAACTAACCGCAGGATGAAATGCCTCACGCGATTTCACCCTGCAATGAAACGACTAGCAGATCTTGACTTCAGCACCGCCTTTGTCAGCCGAACGATAGAGACCATCGATGATGGACTGGACCATCATGCCCTCGCGTCCATCAGCGCCCAGCGGCGTGCCGTTCAGAATCGCGCTGCTGAAATTGCGCAGCTTGTTGAAGAAGAAACCGCTCCAGGCGTCGTTGACAGGCAGGTAGGACGCCTTGCTGTTGACCATGGTTCCAGCCATGTCATGGTAGATGGTCTGCTTGGCGAAATCGAAACCGCCCTTTGTGCCCATGACCTCCCAGTTCAGATACTCCTCGCCTGTCTCGATGTGCGAGCAGAAGGCGCTCTCGATCTGCATGAGAATGCCATTGTCGAAACGGACCTGTCCGACACAGAGGTCTTCGACCGTATAGGTCTTGTAGTCCCAATTCGGCCACATGCTGACGACTTTCGAAGGCCTGTCGCCAAGGAAGGTCCATGTCTTTCCGCAGGCGGCCACTGGCTTCGGCTGGCCGATTGCACAATGCGCCGACTCGATCTGGTGGACACCGATGTCAATCATCGGGCCGCCGCCCTGCAGTGCCTTCTGGCCGAAAACGCCCCAGTTCGGAACGCCGCGGCGGCGCATCGCATGCACCTTCACATACAAGATATCGCCAAGAAGCCCTTCCTTGATGGCGCGCATGCACATCTGCGTCGCTGGATGATAGCGCCACTGGAAACCTACTTCCAGAAGCTTGCCTGCCTTGTCCGCCGCATCGATCATCGACTTGCATTCGGCGGGATTCATCGCCATGGGCTTCTCGCAGATGACATGGCAGCCGGCCTTCAAGGCGGCGATCGTCGCGGGCGCATGGACGCAATTGGGAGTGCAGACATCGACGGCGTCCAGCTGCTCCTTCTTCAGCATCTCGTTGTAATCGGTGTATGTGCGCGCGTTCTGGCAACCCGCCTGCGCCTTGAACCACTCGTTTCGTTCGGGCTTGATATCGCATCCCGCAACGATCTCGTATTCAGGAAGCGACTTGAGTGCATTAAGATGCGCCGAACTAATGCCGCCGGTTCCTATGAACGCCAGGCGGATCTTGCTCGTTTTGGCGGCAGTGATGACGGAATCCTTCTTGACCTTTCGTACACTTTTCCTTGCTGTAGTAGCCATTGTCTTTCCAGATAGTTCAGTGGTTCTGAATTAAAAAAACGTTTCTCAAATATAATCTCAATTATGGAAACTTCAGAGTCAATTCCACTATTTCAGATTGGATTTTCATCTGCATCGATGATTCGTCCAATGACTATTTTTGTGGAACTATATACGCACACATGGCCTACATGGCCCATCACTCACACATCACTCACGCACGAGCCACTATTTTTTGGGAACGCTATGTTCCCCAAGAGGGTAGGCATTAAGCCGCATTGGGCGCAGCACAATGCGGCAGTACGGGCGTTCACGCCAGTGC
>JAKSPA010000211.1 GCA_024405235.1 Lentisphaeria bacterium | reverse complement strand
TCAATCCACGACGCCGCGCTCCATAGCGGCGAAAGCCCTTCTGGCGCAACAACCCACAACGGCACATCCACGGGAAGCGCACAGCGCAACTGCCATGTCGCAGGAAGCGTCATGAGCATGTCGCCAAGCCAATTGGTGGAACGCAAAACAACGCCGCCGCGCCAATCGACTGCGCCCAACGCCTTGCACGTACGATCAAAGCGGATAATTTTCGGTTCGTATGGCATGACTACTTGTTGAATGTACGAAGCAGACCTGAAAGAACGCCGCGCAGTTCCTTGCGCTCTACTATCGCGTCTATGAAGCCATGCTCAAGCAGATACTCGGAGCGCTGGAAATTCTCAGGCAGTTTCTGGCGGATGGTCTGTTCCACCACACGCGGCCCTGCAAAGCCGACCAAAGCGTGCGGTTCGGCTAAAATAACATCGCCAAGCGACGCAAAGGAAGCGGTGACTCCTCCCGTGGTCGGATGAGTCAAAATGACAATAAGCGGCAAGCCCTCTTCGTCATGACGCTCGAGCGCGGCGGCAGTCTTGGCCATCTGCATAAGCGACAAGGCGCCCTCCTGCATTCTCGCGCCGCCAGAGGCGGTCACGATCACAAGAGGCAATTCGCGCTTCGTGGTCCATTCGGTCAGACGCGTTATCTTCTCGCCGACAACCGAACCCATGCTGGCGCCCATGAATCTGAAATCCATGACGGCAAGCCCGAAACGGTGCCCGTCCAACCACGCCTTTCCAGTCACGACGGCATCGACAAGCCCTGTATTCTCCTGCGCGTCCTTCAGTTTTGCGGGATAGGAGCCATCTCCCGCGAAATCCAGCGGATCGGCCGAACGCAATCTGGCATCCATTTCACTGAAGCCATTTTCGTCGTTGTCCGTCAGTTGACGAATACGCTCCCATGCTGTCAGCGGCGAATAATGTCCGCACGACGGGCATACGTTGAAATGCGCCTGCAATGCGCGTTTGTATATGACCTCACCGCAGGCGCTGCATTTCAGCCAAAGCCCCGCCGGAAGTTTATCTCCAGGCGCGGCCAGGCTGAAGGATGTCAATGTGTCATTGATTGACATCGTCTATATGAACTACAGGCGCTCGGCCTTGTAAACGTCAAGGAAGTACTTGTAGGTATCGACGCGCAGTTCGCCGCAAGCCATCTCGTCGCAGGCGATGTAGGCGTTGTTGTGCATGTTCAGAGCGGAGATGGTCCACATCTGGTTGACGCCGCCTTCGACGCATTCCTTCAGAGCGCGGGCCTTGTTGTGGCCGCTGATCAGAAGCAGGACTTCCTTGGAATCAGTGACTGTGCCGACGCCGACGGAGAGGGCCTTGGAGGGAACCTGCTCCGGATCGTTGTCGAAGAAGCGGGAGTTCACGATCTTGGTATCTTCGGTGAGATCGCGGACGCCAGTGCGGCTGGAGAGGGAGGTGAAGGGTTCGTTGAAGGCGATGTGGCCATCAACGCCGCTGCCGCCAAGGAAGAGGTCGATGCCGCCGTAGGAAGCGATCTTCGCCTCGTAGCGTGCGCACTCGGCCTCGAGATCAGCCGCCATTCCGTTCAGGATGTTGACGTTTTCGGCGGGGATGTCGATGTGGTTGAAGAAATTGTCGTGCATGAAGAACCAATAGCTCTCGTGATGTTCACGTGGCAGTCCGACATACTCGTCCATATTGAAGGTGACGACGTTCTTGAAAGTCACCTTTCCAGCCTTGTTTGCTTCGATGAGGCGTTTATAGACACCGAGAGGGGAGGAACCGGTAGGCAGTCCGAGAACGAAGGGTCTGTCAGCCTTGTGAGCGTTGATGGCGGCCATGATGTGGTTGGCTGCCCATTCGCACATTTTGTCGTAATTCAGTTGGATGATGACTTTCATTTTTGTCTCCTAATGACACGAAATGACCATAGTTGGCCATTTCGCATAATATAAGGGAACTCTGACCGCTTGTTGATTGAAAAGGACCTTTGCGGTTCAGAAATCCCCTTTGCACAAACGTCCATCACTTCAACAGGATGGGCTTGAAAGCCTCGCGGGTATGGTATGTGCCGCCCGTCAGGCCGAGATTTCGCTGGATGCCCCTCGGGACATCGGTCGTGCAGACGTTGATTTCGATTGCGTTTGGCAGATTCAGCTGTTCAAGAGGGATTGCGGCCTCAAGCACCCAACCGCCTTCGAATTCGCCTGTCTTCGCGTCAATGTGTTCACTGTTCCATGCGGCATTCTGTCCCTTGCCATCAAGGAAAGAACCGACACGATTCCAGATGAACTGGTAATAGGTGCTGTCTCCGACTGCGCTGATGAAGACTTCGGTTTCGTCGTCCGCCCAGCATTTTCCGTCACGCGGATAATCGTTTCCAACGAACGAATCGTCTTCTATCTTCACGGCCATGTAAAGCACATCGTGTTCAGGATTTGTGCCGAAATAGGCCATGGAGCGGTTGGTAGTGACGGGCGTTCCATCGACTGCGACAAGCTGCACAGGCGTCTGGCTGGTCCACATCTCGTCGTCAAGCTTGCCGTCGATGACGGGAGCCGCCTTTGCGGATGGAGCCATCAGGAAATTGGCGTCCAAGTATTCAGGCGCCTTCGTCGCATATCCATCTGGAATCGGAATCGAGGCAGGAACCAAAAGCACGATGCTTTCCGAGCCACCCTTTAGCGGGAGAGCAGTTTCGGCAAGTTCAGCCACGCTCCATGCGGTTTTATCGTCGCTGTTGAGCAGCGCCGTCTTTTCAATTGGATCAAGAACGCTGTAGGCTTTTTCCACAAGTCCTGCCCCCCTGAAAGAACCATATCTCACATCACGGCTTGGATTCTCGAATTGGAAGAAGAAGGAACCGTTGTTGTTCTTACCAACGAATTTGGCAGGATCATCAACCCATGGGGCAAATGTAAACGGATATTCCTTTCCACACTGCTTCATCATTCCGTCAACAGGCGAATTTTCCACGAATCCGACAACGTCGGTGGGAGAAAATTCCTCCTTGAGGCTTGCGGCACGCAGATATGCATCAAGCACAGGAGAAACAGGGACATCCTTTCCGAGAAGAATCTCCTGCACGCTGCGTATTTCCTCCGAAGAGACACCGCTCTTCAGCAAATAGCGTTCCGTCGCATACTGAAGAGGCTCATCCGCATCGGTCTTGTAGATGCCCATGCCCTCGATGAGCAGATCAATGGCGCTGAAATAGCGCGGACTGCTGAAGCTTGAAAAGACATAGTCCTTGCGGATTTCCTCTTCCGGACATCCAAGAAGCGCCTGAAGCAGGAACGCCAGAGTACCAGTGCGGTCTGCACCGACGATGCAGTGGAAATCGATCGGATAATTCTCCGCGTTCGCGAGAATGCGGAAGACGGCCGCGTTGCTGCGCATGCCTGCATTCGTGTATATGGAATTATACAGCCAGCCCGAAATGTTGCAATAGGACGCGCCGTCGAATGCAGATGTCTCCTGACCATTCGTCTCGTTGCTCCAACGCAAATCAATCTCCGTCTTGACGCCCAAATCCATTGCAGTGCATTTTCTGCAACCGCTCTGCTTCATCGCGCAGTTCTGCTTCATCGCGCAGTTCTGCTTCATCGCGCAGTTCTGCTTCATCGCGCAGTT
>JAKSPA010000210.1 GCA_024405235.1 Lentisphaeria bacterium | reverse complement strand
TGTCGACTGATTCCAGCCTGCGAACCGCCGCACGGCATCGAATTTCGGCTGTGCGAATTTCGGCTGTGATTTTCACGCGCATGGCTTCTTTTCTGGCAGCGAGTTCCTCCATGCGCGCCTCCGCTTTGAAAATGCGCGCATTTTCGCCTGTGTAGTCCAACGGACGTGTCCATACGACCATGATTTCACCGCCCCAATGATGTTCTGTGCTCTCGCGATATGCTCCAAATGGTCCGCGTGTGGAATCTCCCATCCAGTTGACGCCCATGTTCAACGTAATCTGATCGCGATGATTTTCCTCCTCCAGGGCCTGTTCCGCCTGAGCCGCCATCACATCGAAATCAAGCGCACGGGATTCGCCGCGATCTTCCAACGCCTTCTCCACATCGGCTTCTGGAAAATCTTTCAATTCAAGAGCGGCCTGAAGAAGAATATCCGAACTGCACGACAGATTTTCGGGAAGTGCCTCCACGCCAACCAATCTGGCGAGTTCCAGCAGTGCCGCGTCCCGCGATTGTTCCGCAGCGATTTGGTCCTCGCGTCCTGTCTGCAGATCGCGCAAAGCAGTCTGAACCTGATAGTCTGGAATGTTCTTCAGACGCGCAAGTTCGCTCGCATCGCGATGCAGGCGTTCAAAACGCTTCGTCGCCTCCTGGCGGACACGAAGATTCGCTTCCGCAAGACATACCGCGATATATGCGTTTTCAACATCACGACGAACTTCATGCCACAATGAGGCGTATCGATTCACAGCCGCAAAATGTCTAGCGGCGGCAGCCGTGCGGCGATGTCCGTACAATGCGAACCCCCTGTCGCGCAGAAGAGGAATCTGGACATTCAAACCAAGCATATGCTGATACATGTCGTCGTATTCCGCATCGGGATCGAACCACCTTCGGAATACTCCTCCGCCCGACACGTATGCCCCCCCCTCGATCGGAACCAGCACTCCCGCCTGCCCTTCCAAAGCATCATGCACGCCAATTGAGCTGTATCCAACTGGACTCAAAGGCATTGAGCGCAGTCTGCTCGCGGCCCCCGCCGCACCATATAGCGTCGGATCAAGAAATTCCGCTATTTCTTCATATTCGGCGGATACCTGCTGGACCACGGCACGCTCCGCCTTCAGCAGGGGATTGTTCTCCCATGCGCAGGACAGCAATTCGCCCAACTCGTTGCCGAACAACAATGTACATGACACTAGAATGGCAAGACAAAGTCTACTCATAAGCCAACGTATTCTTGTCGATTGTCATACTTTAACCATAATCACGGATATTTCACAAAATATTTGATTTTTTTTCGTTATTTTTCATTCCGCATGAAATCCGTCAAAATACTCTCTTCCCTCTATCCAACAGTACGCGCGAGATGAATTATCTTATAGTCATGCCGTCATCTCTTCTTAAACAAATCAAGCATTTCGCGATGAGCCGCCACAACCAACGGAAGGCGCCGTTTTTTGTGGTCGAAGGGCTGCGTGTGTGCAGAGAGGCTCTGCAACGTCGCCCTGAATGGATAGATTCATGCGTCGTTTCTGACGATTTTCTGGAAAACGAGGACGGCAATGCGCTCTTTGTTGACCTTCGCGCCAACGGCATCCGCGCGGAAATCGTCTCCAGCGGTGAATTTGCCACGCTTGCGCTGACGGAAGGACCGCAAGGTGTGATTCTCGTCATGAACAAACCGCCTCAGGAAGCGCCGAAGACTCTTCCTGCTCCATGCACGCTGATACTGGATCAAGTCAGGGAACCAGGCAACGTTGGAACGATTCTAAGAACGGCATGGGCCATCGGCCTGAGCCAAGTCTGGTTCACGGCAGGAAGCGCCGATCCATGGAGTCCGAAGGTAATACGAAGCGGAATGGGTGCGCAATTCGCCATTCAGACACATACGTTCTCAGATCTGCACGAAGCCGTCGAGACATTCCGACTTCTCGGCGGGAAGAATGTCTGGTGCGCAATGATGGAGGCCGAAGCCACGCTTTTCTCAAATGATTTCAAACCAGTCGGAAGCGCAATCGTTGTCGGCAACGAAGGCAACGGCATCACCGCTCCGGAAGAAGGGACGCCTGTCACCATTCCAATGCCTGGACAGGCCGAATCGCTGAATGTCGCCCAGGCGGCTACACTGCTTTTATTCGAGGCACTAAGAAGAACCCAAAACTGAAACTGCCATGAAATCTCTTTTTCACAACAATCTAGCAGGAGTGTTCCTCATCGCGGCCATTTTAACGCCGTTCTGCGCCTTTTCACAGATTTCTCTGGATTTGAAGATTGACAAGCAGCGCTATCTACGCTACGAGCCAATCGCTGTCTCACTCACCGTCACGAACTTTTCAGGCAATACGCTCGAATTCGGCGGCAAGACGCCTGACACGCAAGGCAGAATCGATTTCCAAATCACCAGCGCGTCCGGACGCAATCCCAAACTGATGAACAAACTGAGCAATCCAGCGAACGGCCTCACACTGGCTCCAGGCGAAAGCCGCACGCTGCAAATCTACTTGAACCAGTACTACGACATGCAGCGCGAAGACAGTTATTCCGTCACCGCCTTTCTCAACCACGGACGCCTTCCGCGCACTCATACATCAAAACAGATCCGCGTGGAAGTTCAGGACGGACTGCCGATTCTCTCAAAGAGCATCGGATTGCCGACCGAACGCAAGAAAGGACTAATCAAAGCAATACAGATCTCCCTGCTACGTTTTGCAGACACCGACGAAGATATCTACGCAATGCGCGCGGAAGACGATGTGAATGTTTATTCTGTCTTCAGACTCGGCTCGTTCATAGACGGCGAAAAGCCCCAAATGGAATTGGACGACAACAGCCTGATTCATGTGCTTCTGCAAATCCGCCCAAGACTTTACGTCTATTACATCTTCGGCTTCGAAGAACGAAACTTGAGAATGCGCCAGAAACGCTTCTACGTCTCCGCCGACGGCGCGCCGCCCTCGCTCAACAAAGATTCCGGATACCTTCGTGTCGTCCATGGTGCAATCGCCCGCGAGGGGATTGACTACTATGAGCCAAAAGAGGAAAAAGCAAAAACTGAAGAGGAGGTGAAATCGCGATGAGCGAATACGTTCAACAAACATCTACATCCAGTGGGAACAAGGGCGTCTTCCTCGGCGGATGCCTCTGCGGTTGCTGCGTGGCGATTATCCTGCCTTTTATTCTTCTTTTCCTCTCCATAGCCTCCTGCGGTTCTCTAATATCCAAAACAAGCAAACAGAATCTCATCACCGACATCAACACCAACGCGAATGTGATAAGAGAAGGCTCAGGCGACAAGAAAATCGCCGTCATCAACATCAGCGGCGTGATAGGCCACTATCCAGCCAGCGTGTTCAGCGACAATACGCCTGGCGATGCAGGACGCATCCTCAAGGAGATCCGGCAAGTGGCAAAGGATTCAAGCTACGGAGCGCTGTTGCTTGACATGAACACGCCTGGCGGAGAAGTCGTCGCAGGAGACGAAATTCGTTCTGCGATCGACGAGCTTGAAATTCCCGTAGTGACATGCATGCATTCCATGGGCGCCTCTGGCGGATACTACATCGCCAGCGGCAGCGACTGGATCGTTGCGAACGCAATGACGCTCACCGGTTCCATCGGCGTCATCATGA
>JAKSPA010000021.1 GCA_024405235.1 Lentisphaeria bacterium | reverse complement strand
CGCGTACTGCGCCTGACGGCGCTAAGAGGGCGGCGTGAACGCCCGTACTGCCGCTTCGCGGCGCTCATCGCTCCGCATTAATTGAGCATTCTCAATTAATTCTGCATTCTGGACTAATTGAGAATTGAGAATTATGAATTGAGAATTGTACTGGCGTGAACGCCCGTACTGCCGCTGACGCGGCGCTCATCGCTCCGCATTAATATCTTCAATAATGACCCCCTCTCTATAATATCATCGCTCCGGCGCTTGCAAACGAGTGCGGCGACCTTCAGAATCCGTAATCGCCGCACTCGCTGCGCGAATTAGAGCATCGACTTGTACAGTGCAACCACGTCGGCCTTTGTGGGATCCTTCGGATTGCCAGGGGTGCATGCGTCAGCCATTGCGGAATCGGCAAGGAAGTCGATGTCAGCCTCCTTCACGCCGACCTCTGAGAGATGCTGCGGAATGCCTACATCCTTTCCAAGCTGACGGACTGCATCGACGCACGCCTTGCGATATTCGTCCTGGTTCATCTTCTCGACGCCCTGAACGCCCATCGCGATGGCGATGTCCTTGTATTTCTCGCCGGTTGCGGGAGCATTGTATTCCAGAACGGTTGGCAGAATCGCCGCGCAGGCGACGCCGTGAGGCGTGTCATAGAGCGCGGAGAGAGGATGCGCCATGGAGTGGACGATGCCGAGACCGACGTTGGAGAAACCCATGCCCGCGATGTACTGCGCGACAGCCATCTTCTCGCGCGCGTTTTCATCTTTGTTGACGGAATCGCGGAGATATTTGGCAATCATCTTGATGGCCGTGATGTGAAGCATGTCGGTCAGATCCCACGCCGCCTTGGTGATGTAGCCTTCGATGGCGTGTGTCAGCGCATCCATGCCTGTTGCGGCGCAAAGGCCCTTGGGCATCGACATCACCATGTCGGGATCGATGATGGAGACAACTGGAATGTCGTGCGGATCGACGCAGACGAACTTGCGGTGCTTCTCAACGTCGGTGATGACATAGTTGATCGTGACTTCCGCCGCCGTTCCGCTCGTCGTGGAGACTGCGATGATGGGAAGGCAGGGCTTCTTTGTGGGAGCAACGCCCTCGAGGCTGCGGACATCCGCAAATTCGGGATTGGTCATGATGATGCCGATCGCCTTGGAGGTGTCGATCGCGCTTCCGCCACCGACCGCTACCAGAACGTCCGCATTTTCCGCCTTGCAGAAGGCAACGCCTTCCTGAACATTCTGAATGGTCGGATTAGCCTTGATGCCGCTATAGACCTTATATGCAATGCCAGCCTTGTCCAAAACATCCGTGACCTTCGTCGCAACGCCGAATTTCAGCAGATCTGGATCTGTGCAGAGCATGACCTTCTTGCATCCGCGTGCCTTGATTTCGGTCGCAATTTCATTGATCGCTCCCTTCCCAAAGTAGGAAGTTCCATTCAGAATGATTCGATTTGCCATTGTTTGTTCTCCTTTTTTCGGTTCTTGCCACGCCTCTCTTTTCAGGCGTTTGTTGTTATTGTAATTCATGAATCCCGTTTTGCGTATGTATTATACTATACTAACACACAGGGCACGGCAGAATCACGGCGATTATAACTCTATGGATTCCACAAGGATGTCAATGCTTTCGCCCTTTCCCATGACGATAAGTGAATCTCCATCGTGCATTCTGTCTTTTGCAGGATCTGGATTCATGATGACCATGCTGTCCGCGCGGCTGTCGCTTTCTCCGAAATCGAAACCGTCGAATGCCAGATGATTTTTTTCGGCGGCGGCGCCATCGCGCGGGCGTTCTATTCCGAGAACCATGAGATTGTACTTACGTCTGACATCCAGATCCTTGAGCGTATGTCCCACGAACGATGCGGGCGCAGGCACTCTTACGATGCGCGTTCCGTCGGACATAGTGATAATGTCCTGGAGCGCGGGTTTTGCGATTCGTTTTGCGACTCGCTGTCCCATGTCGCGTTCAGGATTGACGACTGCCGTGGCTCCGACCTGTTTGAGGATGCGTCCATGCAATTCGCTTGTCGCACGCGCAATGATGGTCTTGACGCCGATTTGATGCAGGAGGGACACGGTCATGATGGAAGCCTCCACACGCCCTGCTCCGATTCCGACGACCACGACGTCCATCGCGTCGATTTCGGCTTCACGGAGGGCGTCTTCCTGCGTGGAATCCATCAGGAGAGCGGTAGTTACCATATCCTTGATGCTGTTAACCACATCCTCCTCGTTATCTATGGCGCAGACAGGCACGCCCTGCGCCATAAGGCTTTTGGCGGTTTCCAATCCGAATGTTCCCATTCCGATGATTGCTATTTGCGGTTTTCTCGACATCTTGATTCAAGCTCCATTTATGGACTATGTTGCTCTTCGTTCACGAAGGAACCTACGTGCGCTGAAGCGGTCCCCGGCCGTCAGCCGTTCCGCCTGCGCGTATCCAGAATGCATGATAATCTATCCGATCATCACACGGCCCTTTGGATAGCGTATTCTGGAAGCGGAGGACGCTCCGCTGGCGGCGGAAAGGACGGTAAGGAATCCGACACGTCCGACGAACATCAGAATCACAAGCACCAGTTTTCCGAAGACATTGAGCGAAAGAGCGATACCATGGCTGTATCCGACGGTGCTTGCGGCGGCGAGAGCCTCTGAGGAAATTTCGCTCAAAGTGATGTTTGTTCCAAGAGTGGCAAACGAGAGCAGAAGCGTTCCAGAAAGAACCATCAGCACTCCAAGACAGAAAACCGAAACGGCCTGGCGGACGGTCGCCTGCGAAATGGAGGACTGCCCGACAGTCACGTCCTGCCTGCGTTTCACGACGCTCCACATCAGCATCGCCAGCACTCCGATCGTGGTCACTCTCACGCCGCCGCCAGTGGATTCAGGCGCAGCGCCGATGAATTCAAGCACGCGCACGATCATCTGGGCAGGCAGATTCATTGCAGCGGGAGCAATCGCCTCGTCTCCGACGCTGCGGCAGCTGGCCGTCTGGAAACAAGCCGTTAGTATCTTTTCAGGCCATTTCGGTTTTCTGATTGTGGCGCCATTGGTCCATTCGCTTGCGAGCATCACAAGCGTTCCAAAGGAAATCAGTATTCCCGTCATCCAGAGGACTATGCGCACCTGCGGCGGCTGAGGATGCACGCGGTCCTTGAAAAGATGATTCCAAAGATTGACCATGACGCCGAATCCCAATCCGCCTGCGACGACGAGAATCGCCGCCGTCGCCATTGGAAACCAGCCGCACAGCCCCTGCCGCGTGAATCCGCCTGGATAAATGGCGAAGCCCGCATTGCAGAAGCTGTTAAGCGTCAGGAAATATCCATGTCCAAGAGCCGCTGGGGCGGACAAACCTGCCTCCTTCTTCAGATAGATCGAAAAGAGCGCCGTGCCGATTGTCTCTATCACAAGCGTAAGAAGCATGACGGAACGGATCATGCGCTTTGCCAGACGCCCGCGATTATCGCCTGCCGCGCCGCTCACAAGACAGTTGCCGATGAGTCCTAGACGCTGTCCCGTCAATACGGCGAAGAAACTGGAGACGGTCATGATGCCTATTCCGCCGAACTGCACCAGCATGCAGAGCACGGCTATGCCCCAGAAGGGAAGCTTTTCGATGTCTATCGTGGTCAGTCCCGTGACGCATGTGGCGCTGGCCGCCGTGAAGAAGGCGTCCATGAGCGGCATGGGCACCATCTTGACCTCCTGCAGCGCCTTGTCCTCCACAAACTCCGCCTCCGCATTGACCACCTCCAGCGGAAGAGGCTTCACGGCAGTTTCGGGAACATAGCAGAACGGCAGTTCGAAAAGGAATGTCCCCAGCAGCACGAGAAAGAGGAAACTGACGACAAGCAGATAGACTGGATGCGTTGCGAACCAGGACCACAGCCGCGACGACCGCCTGTCTGCCGCATGGAAGAAACCGCACACAAGCAGCTGGTGTATGAACGCGATGATCATGGTCACGTACCAGTAGTTTCTGCCGAGAAAAACCGCACTGGCGATGACCGCCAGAAGGAACGGCAGCGCCGTCCAGAATGTCCACGGCAGATGTGCAAGCACCCATCCGAGCCTCTGGAATGTCGCGAAAGTCCCATTGGCAGGCAATGCCAGAAGAGCATGGGTCCAATAATTGCAACGCAGAATGCGCACTCCGACGACGATAAGCATTCCGAGACTGTATGCAAGGAAAATCAGCCTCATCATATGTGTGGCGAAGCTTGAATTCGAATATTGTCCGCCTCCGTTGTAAAGGAGCATTCCGAGCATCACCCACGCAAATGTCAGATTCCATGACTTGTAGTTGACGCCGCTGGCGACATACGCGGCCTCCGAGCCGCGCACACGCTTGAGGCGTGCGATGAAGGCGTCCGTCAGCCGTCGGTCCATGTTCATTATGCCGCGGATTTCCACGCCGACGGAGAGCGCCAGAAGAACGGCTGCGAGCGTGGTTTCCGTAGGATGTTCGCCGAAGAAATTGCAGTGCCAGCATCCGCCGGCCAGCGGCATGGCGAGCATGGGAAAGAGATCCCACCATCCCGTGCGCAGAATCCAATGTTCGCCGTGCTTCAGGCAGTGCCTGCGGTATTCCCAAAGGAAAAAGAACGCCATCATGCAGGCCACATATCCGTAGAGGATGCTCGCGAAATAGTCGAAACCAGGCAGGAAGGAGAATATGAACAACTGGAAGAGACCGCCCGTGGCGAATACCATCAGATGTCCCAGAAGGACTTCTCTAAGCCAGTCTCTGTTGTTAAGTGCGGTGCGCATTTGCCTTTGAATATGCTCTGAGAACAAACGTGCTATCTGGCAAGTCGATAATTCTCTCTGAAGAATTCAATCCAGTGTCTCCGCACGAGCGCCTGCTCTTCCGGAGTGCCCAGAAGTCTTGTCGCCTCCCGCGCTTCTGCATGCGAGAACGGCAGCGCCGCGAAAGCCGCGCGTTCTTCAGGCGAAAGGGCATCCATGCCGCCGCGCGCGATGATGCTTCCCCACGCGTCTCGCAATTCAGGGCCGCACTCGATGAGCATTGTCTTCACAAGGACGCGTATTGCGGAAAACAGCGCTCCCGTCCAATCGCCGCGATAGGTGAACGACGACGCCAATTCGAATGGACGTTCGTCTCCGAATACGGTATTTTCAAGCGCGGTGCCTTCATACATGTCGCGTCGGACAGGCAGACGATAGAGCGTATAGTCTTTTGGGCCTTCCTGCGCTCCCGCCTGCTTTCCCCAAAGAGTCTGCGCCTCCCGCGAAAGCAGGAAATCCACGAACTCCTCTGCCAGTTCCCTGTCGCGAGCGCCGCGCAGGATGCTGACCGGATCAGCGGAAACCGTCGAAGCGGCCGCAGGAGTCCTGTATGAGATTGTCTCGCGACCGACTTGAGACTTCTCCCACTCGACCTGCGAACGGCCGTAGAAATCGATGCACATTCCCGCGGCGATCTGTCCCGTGGCTGCATCCACAGGGACCTTGCTGGCCGAGAAGGTCAGATAGGCCGCATTGCCGCCAAGCTGCTTGAGAAGGAGCATCGCGCTGCACCACGCTTCGTTCAGCTCGTCCTGCGTGGGCTTCACGGAAGCGATCTCCTCGCCTGGATGCATCGCCCCTATGACATCCTGCATCTCGCGCTGGATGAGCATCTCGAAGCATTTCGTGATGGAGCCTGATTGGGACGGATCGGCTATGCCGATTGCGCCATAGAGGCGCGGATCCGCCAGATCGCGCCAGTGTTCGCCGAAATGCTCGATTTCGTCGGCTGAGAATCCTGCCTGCGCAAGCCTGTCGCGGTTATAGACTATTCCGAAAGTGGAGAAGCATACTGCATAATAGCAATCGTCGGGATCATACCACTTTTCGCCGCCGCCGCCCGAAGACATTATCGGATTCTCGCCTTCGAACCACTCCTTGTGGCGCGAACGCACTCCCGTCGGAACCGTGAAACCAGAACGGCGCAGACCGTCGTGGTCGTACTGGCCGCCGCCGAGCATGACATCCATGTCTATGCCGATGTCGCTTTCGCGGAACCACTTCCATGCATCGCGCGCAACGCCTTCCTCTGCAGGAAGCTTTCCGTCGAAGACCACCGCTCCGACAGCGTCGTCCCAACCGCCGCGTCCTTCCATTTCCCACGCATGGCGCGCATTCGCGGCGAAGGCGCTTTGAATGAAGCGGACGATTTCGGACGTCCCGCCGATAGTGCGCCAGTCGATGGAGACCTCCTCTCCGCCATTGCGCTTCTTATGGTATTCTCGGAACGCAAGTTCGGTTTCATGACGCAGCGCTTCGTTGTTGGCCGTCACGACCACAAGCTTACGCGGAGCCGACAACAGAACCGCGTCGCGCCTTCGAAGAACAAGCGGCAGGGCAATGATAATTCCCAGCGTCAGTATTGCGATTGCGAAATGCCTCATGGACGCAACAGACGCCCCCTATTCTACAGACTGATGCCGCACTCCTTGGCGGCGGCAGTCAATTTGGTTATAAGCACCGCACAGTTGGATATGCGGTTGGCGCGACGGAATACGGTGCATGCGCGAATCACTTCCGCAAGCGGCCTGTAGTTGACGTTGAGTTCGGGAATGTCGGTGACGGCCGAGAGCGTGTTCTTTTCAAGATCCGCAATCGCGTCGTGCCTGAACTGGCGGCTCTTGGCCTCCTCTGGCGTCTGCGCGAGAGGCTTTCCGCCGAAGAGCACCGAATAGGCGATGCCGAGCGCGAAGACGTCCGTGTCCTCTCCGAGAGTCTTGCAGGAAATCTGTTCGGGGGAGAAATATCCCGCGGTTCCTGCGACCGTGCGGCTCTGGTAGCCAGACGGCACGGAGATGCCGAAATCGATAAGACGGATCGCGCCGTTTCTGTCAAGCATGAAATTGCTCGGCTTGATGTCGAGATGAATCATCTTCTTCAGATGAAGGGCGCCGATCGCCTGCGCCATTCTGATGCAGACGCGGACCTTGTCGGCAATGGTCATGACATTGAGAAGTTTCTTTTCCGCAAGGTCGATGCCGTTGATACGCTCCATCAGAAGGTCCCATCCGAGTTCAACGCCAAGACGCGTGACGCGCCGCATGGAATACATCTGCACTGGAATGCGATTGCCTTCCGAAAAGAGCTGCTGTCCCATCGCCCACTCGTTGCTCAGATGCCGCGTCTTCGTCTCGTATGAGACGCAGTCGTTCAGTTTGCCGACGTCCTTGCGGGTACGAACATCGCCCAGCCAATGGTCCCTCCAGTTGCGGATGGCTTTCACAAGGAAATTGTAGCCCTGGCAGCTGCCTTGGTAGAGGAGGCTTTCGGCACCCTTCGCAAGCTGCGATCCGATCTGATAGGAGGCGCCCTCCTTCAGATTCTTGATGACTTTTTCGCATTGCGCGCCGTCCAATGTGTTGATGGTCTCGGGAAGAGTCATCTTCAGGAAGGTCATCACACCATCGCTCATGGGCGAGAACTCCATGTTCAGGCTGTTTTTCTGCCATGTCGCACCACGCGGCTTGGCCGGCCCGTTCATCATCATTGTCACCAGACCAGACGCTTCGCCGGAATCTTCGGACTTCTCAAGCGGAATCGGCCTGGGCGACGGCTTCTTCGCTGGCTGAGCCTCTGCTTTTGGAGCGGACGCGACGGCAGGGGCGGCAGGACGACGTCTCACGTCCTGCGTATCCCATAAATCGGTCTCGCCTTTGGCATTCGCTTCAGCGGTCTGCCTGCTGCCGCTCATTCCGAGAAGTTCTTCTGCTGAAAGGTATTTCTTCGCGCCTGAACCGTTCTGAGACGGCCTGGCTGTTCCGGCTGCGCCAATGCCTTTTAGTTCTTCTTCTGTAAGGTATTTCTTATCAGACACTATGAATATTGCCGCGAAACGCCCTCGGCATTCGCATGCAATCCTCCGTATTTCGATTCGATTATGCGCTTCATGCGCATTTGGATTCTAGATCTTGTGTATGCGCTTGAGAAGAGCCACGATGTCATCCTGATCGCTTGTCTTCACCTTCTTCGCCTCGTCGGCCATGTTGACCTCAAGCGGTTCAAGCTGAACATACTGAGTGATCGTCTTCTTGACCTTCGTCTGCGCATGCTGGTCGGCGACTGTATTGAAATCGTGGACAAGCTCCGCAGGCTTGCGGCTGTACAATTGCGATACGGTCACGCGCGGCGCTCCGATTTCGGGATTCTCCGCGACGCTGTAGATCGGCTTGACGCCCTGGCGGTTGAAGTATTCCACGAGATTGTAGAAACTTGTCTGGTCGCCGCCGACTGGAACCTCCATGAGGAACAGAGCCTCGATCGGCGCCTCCGCCGGAAGAAGCAGCGTGTTCGTATGCTCGGAAAGCTGACGTCCGAACTCCTGTCCCGCATCGTAGTTGAAAACGGTGAAATGGTTGAAGTATGGCTTGGACAGGAAGAGATCGAAGTCCTCCTGGTCGATGTGGCCGTCAAGAAGCTTCAGCTCCGCATTCTTCTGCGGAATCGCCAGAAATTCCTTCAGTGAACCGACGATCATCTGGTTGAAGTGGTCTTCGGGAATCCTCTCCTCGAACTTCAGACGGTTCGTGAACATGAATATGTTGCCTGTGTTGCCGCTGTCGATCGCGGGAGCAACAGATTCGTTGAGGAACATAGACGTGTTCTCCACGAATTCCGCCGACTCCAGACGCGCATAGGGAAGAACCAGCGCAAAGAGCGTCTTGTCCTCCACTCTGATCTTCTCGGGGAGCTTCACAAGGTAGTCCATGATGCCCTTCGTAATGCCGTTGCCCGTGCCGCCACCCGTCGCCGCTATCACAAGAGAGCCGCGGATGCGACCTTCCAGTTCACGACTCACCGAAGCATAGGCCTCATGACCGATCACGGGATCCATGCGGCATCCCTTGTACGCACCGCTCCCGCCACGCAGAATCGCCTGGATCTTCTCCTTCGCAACGACCTTCGACAGCTCGACTTCGCTGACGTTCACCACGATCGATTCTTCACTCAGCTTCGTCGCTATCTTGCTGCCTGCACCACCAATCCCGATTATGTTCTTCATCTGACTAACGGGCCTCCTCTAAAAATTGTGAACTCCTTGACTGAAATTGACCGCTCGACGCAAGCTTCGCCAACGCCTGACCACCAAAGTTCGTCAGGTAGATGTTCTTGCGGTTCCGCTCGTCCTTTATGTCTATTAGACAAAGCAAATGCATCGCCTCAACAGCCGCTACAGCCGTCTGCTTCGTCCGTGTGATTCCACTCGCCTTCAGGTCGTCAAAACAATTCGTGATGTTGTATTTCACTTTCTTGTCCGCACTCATCGCGGCCCATAGCAACACCAGAAAATGCTCCTCGCCTAAACGCTCCAATTGCTGCGAAAACAAATCAGGTTGTCCTGTCAATGGCATGGCAAACCCTCCTTTTGATTATCCCGCTCAACTTTGTTTCTTATCATTATCCACATTTTTTGGACTTTTTCAAGTCGTTTCTTTAAAATTATGTACAAAAGCATACTATACTGCAATATTCTTTCTTTGCACAATTTTCCTTCTATTTCAAGCATTTAGCACATTGTTACTCTAGTATAGTGTAGTCTCTTATTGTTATATTCACTATAGTCAATCTTAGTGCAGTATTATACTATAATGCAATACCGTGTACATATAACACCATCTTGTTTATGACAAGAATGTTAAGGTAAAAGAAATATTCAGATAACGTATCTTGTAGTGCCGTTTGCCCATGCAGATATCAAGAAAATCGCCCTGCCCTTAACAAACGACACGAGCCCCCAAAGAGGGGCATTCCAGGCACCACCAAAAACACTAGTATAGTATAGTAGCGTATAGACATTTGTAAGGAAATTCAGAACGGAAAAAAAGGCAGAAAAACACAAAACGTTAAAAAAACGGCCAATTTAGGCCCCTTTTTGCATCAAGGTATATATATACGCAAAAAGGCATGGAATGCGTTGTAGGCCATCTGTGGGCCTGTTAGAGGCATTGGAGCATTTTTTTCATGATGATTTCGGCTCCCGCGAGTCAATTTTGGCCCTTAAAACGCAAAATTCGAATCATGCGTCAAAATGGAACGAAATGGCTATAAACAAACGAACAAACGAAAATGATAACAAACACAAAAACAGAGCGACTGAAATAAACCGATGAAAAAGTATATATTAAGGAATAGTACAAGGCACGACGCAAAATAAAAAACATAAAGGAGAAAAAAATGGATCTAAAGAAACTTGGCCTACACGGAAAAAGCATTCTAAAGCTACTCGATCTGACGGATGAGCAAGTTCAGGGAATGATCGAACTCGCCGAAGAACTGAAAGCAAGAAAAAAGAGCGGCGCGAATCTCAAAGACGCCCTGCTCTACCGCAAGAACATCGCGCTGATCTTCCAGAAGAGTTCGACAAGAACCCACTGCGCAACGGTCTGCGGCGTGCATGACGAAGGCGGCTACACCGAATATCTGAACGCGCACGATCTGCACTTCGGCAAGAAAGAATCCGTAAAGGACTCTGCGCGAGTCCTTGGAAGAATGTTCGACGGCATCATGTTCCGCGGCTATTCGCAGCGCACCGTCGAAGATCTTGCGAAATACAGCGGCATTCCAGTGTGGAATGGCCTTACCGACGAATGGCATCCATCGCAAGTATTTGCAGATTTTCTGACGATCAAGGAGCACTTCGGCACACTGAAGGGCCTGAAGATGGCGTTCATCGGTGACGGACGCAACAACGTCGCCAGCTCGCTCATGATCGGCTGCAGCAAAGTCGGCATGGATTTCGTTGACGTCTGCCCGCAGGAACTCTCTCCTTCGCAGGAACTGCTGGACATGGCGAACGAAGGCGCAAAGCGCAACGGCTGCAAGATAGAGGTCAGCCATGATCCGATCAAGGGCGTCGAAGGAGCCAACATCCTTTATACCGACGTATGGGTTTCCATGGGCGAAGAAGCACTCTTCAATGAACGCCTGGCACTGCTCAAGCCCTTCCAAGTCAACATGGACATGGTGAAAAACACCGGCCTGCTCGAACAGAACAAAGTCATCTTCCTGCACTGCCTGCCCGCTTTCCACGACAACAACACGGAAGTCTCGAAGGAAACCGGAGCGATGGAAGTCTCCGACGACGTATTCGAAGCGCCATTCTCGAAAGTCTTCGACGAAGCGGAAAACAGACTTCACACAATCAAGGCAATGATTGTCGCGTCGCTCGCATGATTTCAAGACGGAAAGTCATAAGGGAAAAATAGCAAAAGGAGAACGAAAATGACACAAAGACGTATGATGGAAGAACTCTCCTGGGAGGACTTCAACAAACTCCCGCTGGAAGAAAGAGCGCCGTATTTCCTTCAATCAAGCGGACGCCCATACCACTGTGTCATAGCTCAGCAATTCGACCGCGAAGCCCTTGACAAACTCTGCGATCTGGCCACGCGAATCAGAAAAATCGCCAAATCGAAAATCGGCATGGACTTCCTGTCCAATCTGATGCGAAACAAACGTGCGATGCTCTACTTCACGCAGCCAAGCACCAGAACCTTCCTCTCGTTCTTCTCCGCATGCCAGATTCTCGGATTCTCGCCCGCCGAAGTCAGAGACCCATCGATCTCCAGTGAAATGAAAGGCGAAACGAAGGAAGACACCATCAGAACCTTCAGTTCATTCTTCGATCTCATCATCATGAGAACGCCTGCCCAGGGCTTCGCAGAACAGATGGCGTGGATGCTCTCAAAGACAGACCGCCCCGTGCCGATCATCAATGCGGGCAGCGGAAAAGACCAGCACCCGACGCAGGCCCTGCTTGACATATACACGCTCGAACGCTCTTTCGAACATCGCGGCGGAATCGACGGAAAGACCGTGCTCTTCTGCGGCGATCTCGCCAGAGGACGCACCGTCCGCTCGCTCTCTGGACTCCTGCTCCAATACAAAAACGTCAAACAGATATTCGCCGCGCCGGACCATCTCCAGATCGGCCAGGACATTCTTGACAGACTCACCGCAAACGGCGTTGAATTCAAAGTCACAAACGACTTCAAGGGACAGATCAAGAACGCGGACGCCGTCTATATGACGCGAATCCAAGACGAGTGGGACACAAATCCAGGCGAAAGCTCCAAGGGCTACAAACACGAAGACTACTACTTCACGGGAGACGACCTCAAGATTCTGTCGCCGAAGGGAATAATCATGCATCCGCTCCCCAGACGGCTCGAAATCTCCACCGATTGCGACGATGACCCAAGAGCCGTCTATTGGCGTCAGGAACGCAACGGCATGTGGATTCGTGCAGCGCTGATTGCGACAATCTTCTGCCGCGACCAGGAGATCACGAACTACTACATGCTCAACAACCGATAGACGAAAATACGCCACGTGAGCGACGCAATCAGAAAAATAGGAGTCTTCGCCCTCTCGAACGCGCCGGACGCAGGACTCCTTGAAAAAGGCTGCGCCAATCTCGCCGATTTCCTGCATGCGGAAGTCGTCTGCGATTGCCAGACGACGCCTGATCCTAGAAAAATGGCAGGAGACGACTGCAGCCGTGCACGACGTTTCAATGAACTGCTCGCAGACGATTCGCTAGACATGCTCGTTGCGGCGCGAGGCGGATACGGCGTAACAAGAATCCTCGACAAAATAGACGTCGCGGCGCTCCACCGCTCTGGAAAATGGCTCTGCGGCTACAGCGACGTGAGCGCACTGCTCCTCTACGCCTGGAAAAACGGCTGCACGAGACTGATTCACGGGCCGATGATCTGTTCAGGCTGGGCGAACATCCGCGAATCGAAAGAATGCCTACGCGAAGCTGAACTCTTCCGAAAACTTCTCGAAGATGTCTCAGACGGCAACGGCAACATGCGGCTGGAAAGCACCATGACGCTGAAACGCGGCTGCGCGACCGCACCGCTGATTCCCACTAATCTGACAATGCTGAATTCGCTTGTCGGAACTACCTTCCTTCCGGAACTCTCCGGAACCATCATCGCTCTGGAAGACGTCAACGAACCCGCACACTCGATCGACAGAAAGCTCAACCAACTCAGACAATGCGGCATCCTCGGAGCCCTGAAAGGACTCGTCTTCGGACACTTCACGGATGCGGACGACGGAAGCTACATTCCTGAAATCCTGAACGAATACGCAGATTGCATCGACGGGCCTGTGATTATCGACTACCCGCTGGGGCACGACCACCCGTCCACACCGCTTGTCTTCGGCAGAAACTGCACGCTAGAAGCAAATTGAATGCTACACCGAAGACGAAAGGACCACACATCCCAAATGCCGCCTGTGCATTTTTCAACACACCGACTACTGACATGACCAAATTGACGACAAAATTCGCGATTCTTCTGACAATCGCCGCAGCGCTGATGCTCTCTGCGCCGCTCTTCGCCGAAGACGAAAACGCACAGGAGAATGAGCCTGATTTCACCGCTACCAGAGCGTTCCTAAGAGAAGAGGAGGAATGCATCGCCGAACAGGAATACGCAAAAGCGGC